>DAOQGS010000646.1:0-2290 GCA_035338675.1 Cellvibrionaceae bacterium | reverse complement strand
ACCGGTTAAGGGGGTGTTGCCAGCGGGGTCGGCGCCGCAAGCGGTCAGGCCTGCAACTAGGCTAGTGGCCAAAACAGCGGCCGGAAAAAAGCGAGCGAATGAATGCTGGCGCAGTACCAATGCCTTCATGAAATCCTCCTGGGGATGCACTTAAGTGGCGAGGCGTTGCCTCGGTGAAATTCAAAATAATGCGATAAATATCAATAAATGCACGGCGTACACAGTGCCGAGACATGTATTCAAAACGACTCGATGCTAACACGGCGCGAATGCTTAATGCTGCGCGCAACGCCGCAAAACACGGCTACAACTGCGAAATGCGCAGGGGTTAACAACCGGCTTGCCGCAGAGTTTGCACAAGTGCACACAGCAGTCGCACATTGCCTGAGGTGTTTTTAGGTGTGGGCGTTGGTTAGAGGGAAAGTTTTTTGCGAACATGAGCTGTTCTGCTAAACATGCCTGCTTAGTCAGTGCGTTCTTAATTTCATGCGGCTGAATACGATTCTGGCCGACTAAAAACCATAGGGCGAGTGCTTTAGTGCTGAGAGCTTTTGATACTGCCACACCCTGAACCCAGTTAAATTCCTCTCAATTTGCCGCCCGTGTGGCGGGGGTAACAAGCTGTGCTAAATACTTGCACTTAATTATGCTTTTCCCAATTGGTGTCAGCAGCTTGGCTGCGGCTTCGGCTGCTGTGCCAAGGGTAGAATATACGGCTGGGCGCTGGTGGTTTTAAGTTGTACGTGCATCAATTGCCGCGCGTAAACCTGTTAACAATTCTGCAATGTCGTCGTCTAGCGGCGGCACAAAACCCATTAATTGCAGGCCTGCGGGCACTTCGTTGAAATAAATCCAATTGTCCCACTCTTCATCTATGCCCTCGGGCAAAAGGCAAACAATTTGACCGGGGAAATGCTCAGCGCTGTGCTCTGGGGGTATTTCCTCGCTGCTGGTAAGGGTGCTGCTAATAACCAATTTAAGTTTTTCTTCACGCACCAAGTGATGAATTAAATGGGCGCACACCATTAATTGGTAATAGGCCACCAAAATAGATTCGCCGCTGCTGTAGGTGAGCCAATATTCACCATTTTGACGGCCTTGCTTGCGGCGGGTTTGGCATTGGGTGCCAGTGATTTTTACCGCTTCCACCAAAATTAATTCCAGCCGGTTAAATAATTGTTCCAACCGCTCGGCACTGATCTGCTGGCGCAGGGTGGCGAGGTTATGCCACTGCCAGCGCAAATAGGCGGTAAAAACCGGCGGCGTTTCGGTGCCAGGGGTTGGCTCATCAGCGGCGGTATCCTTGGCGGCGGGTTTTTCCCTGGGCGTATGTGTTACGGAAAAGGGCGGCCCGCTGCGGTTGAGCAGGCTTAGCAGCGCCACTATCACCAGCAGGCTGCACACCGCCGCAAAACTTAAATACAGGGCTTTAATCTCCGGCATTTGGCTTTCGATATTCACCGTCACAAAACCTGCAATGGAGTCTTGCAACGGGATCGGCGCGCTAAAGCTGCGCAGGGCGGCAGCGTGGGTGAGGGCCTGGGTGGAGCCCGCCTGTACTAAGAGGTTATTTTCCACATCGTGAATGCTTGCCAGCAGGGTGCGCGGGTTGTCCATTACATCCTGCAGCACAACCTGCAGGGAGACTAAATCGTGATTGAGGGTGGCATCCACCGCGCGTTTGGCGGCGAGGTTAGCGAGGGATTGGCCGTAGTCGGCGAGTAAGACCTGTTCTTGGGCGCGCTCAACCGCCCGCAAGACGGTGGCGCAGCTGAGCAACCCGATCAAAAGGCCAATCGCAAGGTAAAACAAACGGGGAATATTGGCGGTGTGCAGGCGAAAAATAATGGTGTCCCTCGCTTCTCTAAAACGTACACCCAAGGGGCTGGCCGGGTGAAAAAGCCGCGCATTGTACACAGCGCACACACGGATAGGTGAGTTAGCCGCACGGGCTGATAAATCCCCTATAATGCCGCCCCTTTTGCCAGGTTGATTTAGCGTGCGTGAATTATTGTTAATTACTGTCTCAGGCCAAGACCGACCGGCGGTGACCTCTGCCGTAACGGGTATTTTGGCGCAACACCCCTGCCGTATTCTCGATATAGGCCAAGCGGTGATACACGATCACCTAAGCCTAGGCATTCTGGCGGAATTTGCCCAACATTCGGCGGCCTCCGAAGCGGTAAAAAACGTGCTCTACGCCATGCACGAGCGCAATTTACAGGTGCGCTTTACCCCCATTACGGAGGCTGCCTACAAAGAGTGGGTGGCCCAGCAGGGTAAAGAGCGC
>DAOQGS010000645.1:0-2291 GCA_035338675.1 Cellvibrionaceae bacterium | reverse complement strand
ACCCGGCGATGGCGCTCCTGGCCCGTCTCTACGCCGGCGCACTCGATAGAGCGTTGGGGCGCCGCCGCGTCGTTCTGAGCGCCGCGGCGGGGCTGGTGGCGCTCTCGCTGGTCCTCTTCGGGCGTCTCGGCAGCCGCCAATACAGAATCTGCAGTTTCCAGTGCAACGACAGGGCTCGCCTGTTCGCTAGTCGCCGGTACTTGGGGGGCTATTTCAGGTGTGGATTCGATCGGCCCAGGTATGGGGTCGGCCGCAGGAGCCTCTGCAGTAATTGCCGCAGCGGGTTCTGTTTGCAGTGATGCGGTGTCGATGAAAGGGTTTACAGGCGTCTCTTGCCGGGCTTTTTGGTTCTCGGCAATTGCTGCACTGAGCTGTTCTTCTAATTCCGTTAAATCAATCGGTTGATCGGCAGCCACCTCTTCTTGGGCCGCTACCTCCTCTGTTCGCGGACCTCGTTGGCGCTCGTGGGGCTTAGGGCGACGATTGTTGGGGCGGCGCTGGGGGCGATCCTCTTGCTCCAGCTTGTTGTCGGCAACAGGTGCATTGGCCTCTGCGGCGGGTTCTAAAGCGCGCACTTCCTGTGCCCGACCGCGGCGGTTGCGGGATCGATCGTTAGGCGATCGATCGGCATTTTTAGTGGTTTCTACTGCTTCGGAACGGGAGGGTTTTTCATCGCGCACGCGGTTATCGGCCCGCTCATGGCGAGGTTTTTGAGCGGGGCGATCACTGCTCTCAGCTGAGCGGTTGTCGGTAATTTCTTCTTTGCGGTCCGAGCGCTCATTGCGGTCCCGGCGGTGATCCCGGCGGTGGCGCTGGCGGCCTTCGTGACGATTGCGCCCTGTTTGGGGTTTGCTCTGCGTGCTGACTTCTTCTTTAGCTGGTGCTTCCGATTTAAACAGGTTGCCGAAGAAACTCATCAACTTACCCACTATGCCCGCTTCTGTAGGCGCTGTGGCGGCGGGCTCGGATTTGCTGGTGGGTATTTCCACTGGGGCGCCCAGCGGTGTGATCTGGCTGATGGCCGCTTTGGCGGTAGAAGGCAAGGCAGCTTTGGCGTCCTGAGCTTCTTCAATGGCGTCTTCATTGATGAGTTTGATGTTGTAGCTCAGCTCGGTATTGTCGATCTCATCGTCCCGCAGGCGCGTGACTTGATAGTGTGGCGTTACCATATCGGCGTTGGGCAGGATCACCACGCGGGCGTTATGGCGGGCCTCAATTTGACTGATGGCGGTACGCTTTTCATTGAGCAGGAAGGTTCCGACCGGTACAGGTACCACGGCGCGGATTTCAGCGCTGCGCTCTTTCTTCGCCTCTTCTTCGATGATGCGCAGAATCGACAGGGAGAGGGATTTGGTATCGCGAATGGTGCCCTGGCCGTGGCAGCGGGGGCAGACCTTGGAAGTGGTTTCCTCAAGGGATGGGCGCAGGCGCTGGCGGGACATCTCCAGCAAACCAAATCGCGAGATGGTGCCTATTTGCACACGGGCGCGGTCAATGGCTAGGGCATCGCGCATACGATTGACTACGTCGCGCTGATTGCGCGGCGCCTGCATGTCGATAAAGTCGATTACCACCAGGCCGCCTATGTCCCGCAAGCGCAGCTGGCGGGCTATCTCATCAGCGGCTTCAAGGTTGGTGGCAAGGGCGGTCTCTTCAATATCGCCGCCTTTAGTGGCGCGGGAGGAGTTGATATCGATACTGACCAGTGCTTCGGTGATATCAATAACAATGGCGCCGCCCGAGGGCAGTTTCACTTCTCGCTCAAAGGCGGTTTCAATCTGGCCTTCAATTTGATAGCGGTTAAAAAGCGGCAAGCTCTCTTGGTACAGCTTAATGCGGTTAAGGTATTCAGGCATGATGCGCTGAACATAGGCCTGGGCCTTTTCGAAGGATTCCCGTGTATCCAGGTACACATCCACTATGTCCGGGCGCAAATAATCGCGAATAGCGCGGATGATGACGTCGCTTTCTTCAAACAGAAAGTGCGGGGCGGGCACTGATTCGGCGGAGGCTTTGATGGATTCCCACAGCTGTACTTGGCGGCTCAAATCCCGCTGCAGTTCTTCCGCGGTGCGGCCAACGCCTGCGGTACGGATGATTACGCCCATGCCCTGGGGAACATCAATGTGGCTGAGGGCATCTTTAAGGTCGGCCCGATCATCCCCGTCAATACGGCGAGAGATGCCGCCTGCGCGGGGGTTGTTGGGCATTAATACTAAGTAGCGGCCGGCTAGGCTGATAAATGTGGTAAGGGCTGCGCCCTTGTTGCCGCGCTCTTCTTTGTCCACCTG
>DAOQGS010000644.1:0-2293 GCA_035338675.1 Cellvibrionaceae bacterium | reverse complement strand
AAAACACTTCCCGCAATAGGCGCTCACCTAGGTTGGCAGGCGCCGTGTTGAGGCCGCCGCTGGGCTCACCGTGGCCGGCCAGATGTTTAAGCGTGGTAATTACGTGTTGGTTATCGGGAGTTGCGCCCTCCCCCTGAAACCCCTTCACGGCTGCAACGCCTAGGCTTGCAACCAGGTAAGGATCTTCCCCAAGCGTTTCTTCAATACGGCCCCAGCGCGGGTCCCGCGCCACATCCAACACGGGGGCCAACACCCGCTGGGAACCTCGGCAGCGCACCTCTTTGGCTACCTGGGTATAAATTTCTTCCAAGAGCGGCGGCTGCCAGCTGCTGGCGAGGGCTATGGCCTGGGGGAAACTGGTGGCGTTAAGCCCCGACAGACCGTGCAGGGCCTCATCGTGGAAAATAGCCGGAATGCCTAGGCGGGTATGTTCTTTTAACCAGCGCTGGATGCTATTGGTGTATTGGGCGGTTTGTTGGGGCGTTCTATTGGGCGCGTAGTTGTTTTTAACCTGCCCTGGGCGGGCCAATTCGCCGATCCCTAGGGGCATGATTTTCTGCGCTTCCTGGGGGGAAAAATTGCCATTGGCATCCAGCAGAGGAACCATTTCCCACCAGCGGGTTTGCAGTTGGGCGATTTTTTCATCCAGGGTCATCCGCCCGATCAGGTCAGCCACCCGTTGATCTACCGGCAGCGCCGGATTTTGATAGGGCAGCTGCTCAGCCTGGGCAAGGCTGCTGATGATGAGAGTAAGGGCGGCACACAGGCTATTGAGCGGTTTAAGCCGAAGCATAGGTAATTGTCCTTTGTTCCAGGGAACGCATAAAAGAGGCGCCAGGCGCGGCGATAGCCACAAGTATTGACCCTAAATAGAAAAATTCCTAACCCGCGCAGCAATGCATTTTTATATGTGATTTATAGGCATACAGAATAATTCACCCCGCCGCAGTAACCCGCATCAGGGCGCATGTACAGGCGCCCATAAATAACCCACCGGGGCCAATTTAACTGCCGAGTTAAACCGCCCAGGTGGTTGCCTGTTACCTAAGGTGTTAAAAATTATTTAACAAATACGCGGGCGTTTCTAAACAGGCGCAACCAGCCGCCGTCCGCCTGCCAGCCGGGTGGCTGCCAGGAGTTGGTGATGGTGCGGAAAACCCGCTCTGGGTGGGGCATCAAAATAGTCACGCGGCCATCCTGGGTGGTGAGGCTGGTGATGCCGGCCGGCGAACCGTTGGGGTTGTAGGGATAGACTTCCGTGGTGTTGATCTGATGATCGACAAAACGCAGGGCCACCAGGCCAGACTCGTTGCATTTTTTAAACGCCTGGCCATCGGCAAATTCGGCCCGCCCCTCGCCGTGGGAGACCGCCACCGGCAGGTGGGAGCCCGCCATACCGGCGAACAACACCGATGGGGTCTGCTCCACTTTGACCAGCGCCACCCGCGCCTCAAATTGCTCGGACAGGTTGCGCACAAAGCGCGGCCAGTGGCCGGCGCCTGGAATTAGCGATTTTAAATTCGACATCATCTGGCAGCCGTTACACACCCCGAGGGCGAAGGTGTCGTTGCGGTGGAAGAAGGTTTCAAACTCCTCCCGCGCCCGGCTATTAAACAGGATGGACTTAGCCCAGCCCTCCCCGGCCCCCAACACATCGCCATAGGAGAAGCCGCCGCAACCGGCCAGGCCCTTAAAGCCCTGCAGGTTCACCCGCCCGCTGAGAATATCGCTCATGTGCACATCCACCGCAGCAAAGCCTGCGCGCTCAAAGGCGGCGGCCATTTCCAGCTGGGAGTTCACCCCCTGCTCGCGCAGGATGGCGACCTGGGGCCGCACGCCGGTATTGATGTAAGGCGCGGCTATGTCGTCGGCGGGGTTATAGACGAGTTTGGCGCTGAGGCCGGGGTCGTCCTGGCCGATGCGCTGATGCTCCTGCAGGGCACAGTCGGCGTTGTCGCGCAGGGCCTGCATACGGTAGCTGGTTTCCGCCCAAAGGGTTTGCCACTGGGCGCGGCTGGCTTTGATCCACACATCGCGGTCTTTACCCAGAGTGATGGTTTGCTCCACCTGGGCGCGGCCGATGTTGTACACATGGTGCACGCCAGCAGCGGCGAAACTCGCCTCCACCGCGTCCAGGTGCTCCTGGGCCACCTGAATTACCGCACCCAATTCTTCGTTGAACAAAAGCGCCAAAGGCTCGGCATTGGGCAACTGGGTGAAGTCGATGGTTAAGCCGCAGCGACCGGCAAAGGCCATTTCCGCTAGGGTGGCCAGCAAACCACCGTCACTGCGG
>DAOQGS010000643.1:0-2293 GCA_035338675.1 Cellvibrionaceae bacterium | reverse complement strand
CCGGTGGCCCAGTAATTGACGATTTAATTGCCTGGCGCGGTAATTTAAGTGTAAGTAAAGGAAAAGGCGATGTAACCAACGCCTACAACACCGACCAAACCTACACCAATAAAGATCGCGTTTCCGGCAAGGTGCAGTTTTTAATTACGCCCAGCGAAACACTGAGCGCCCGGTTGGAAGCGGATATACAGCCGCGGGCGGGGGAAACAACTAATGGACGCACGATTAATACACCAACGCCACTTAAATATGCGGATGGTAAAGATAACACCGCCATTGACAACGCCAAACGTTTAAGCCGCCGGTGGTTTTCGCAAAACCCCAATTACACAGTTGATGGCAATTTTTATTACGGGGCCGGCGGAAAAAATGTAAATAATGATAGTGCACGGCCACTTAATTCCGGCAGCAACGGTGCCACCGCAGAAGTAAACTGGCGCCTTGAAGACTACACACTTACCTCAATAACAGCCTATAAGGATTACCACTTTAATGCGGTAAACGATGAGGGAACTCCGTTTGATGTCAACCGCAACTCCGGTGGATTTTTTAACGATTATAGTCAGCGCAGCCAAGAATTACGCCTCTCCTCAAAAGTGGGCGGTTTTGTTGACTATCAAACGGGTTTATTTTTCCTTGATGTCAAAAACTATTCGCTTTATCAGCGTGTATGGGGGAATGATGCCGGAGCGTGGTTTGCTAACAACGCTCAATATACCTCTCTGGATAAAGATGGTAATGGCCGATATTTGCTGCAAAATTCGTTAGCGGGCCTATCAATGGCTTGGAATAGCCCGGCAGGTTTACAACAAATTCACAACACCAGCAGTGCAATCTTCGGCCAAGCTAACTGGCATTTTACGCCCAAGTTCACTCTTACTACTGGCCTGCGTGTTACTCAGGAAGATCGCAACAATACGGCGTCTACCTACATCCGCGATCAGGGCAATTCACCAGAACTTAATCCCGACCTAGTCGAAGGGCTCAATGGTAATTCCGTCAATTTAGGTGGGTTTGCCTCGACAGACAAAGGCGTGTTTGGCAAGGTGGATAAACTGACAGGCGTCATAGTCGATAACAATACACCGGCTCAGCGTTCAGCTGCAGATAAAGTTGCGCAAAAATACTTCAATAAGACACCTACTGCCACGCCAGGGGAAGCTTATAACAGTTTAACACCAGACCAAAAGCAACAGGTTGCCCATGCCAAAACCCTGCGCCAGGGGCAGATTGGTGTGGTATTTAACTCAACAGAATTACAACCGTTCAAGAAAACCCAGCCCTCATTTGTGCTCAGCCCCAGCTATAAAATATCCGAAGACGTAACGGTTTATAGTTCGTACCAGCACGGTGAAAAAGCCGGTATTTCTCAGGCGACTAATGGCCAGTCCAATTTAGTGAAGGAAGAAAAAACCGATGCTATAGAGCTGGGCATTAAAACCAATCTGCTAGATAACACCCTGGTTTTTAACGCCGCTTTATTCCGCATGGACATTACGGATTATCAACAAACCAGTAGCGTACTTGACACCTATACCACCACAACTCGAAACGATAACACCACTTATTACACCAATGCCACGGCTAATATCCCCAAGGTGCGCTCGCAAGGTTTAGAGATCGACACTCTATATAATGGGTTTAGAAATTTGACCCTGCGCTTTGCCGGTGCTTATACGGATGCCTACTATGTGGAATTCACCAATTCGCCACAACCAGTAGAGAACAATAACCAGGCATTAAAATTCCGCGATGTTAGTGGCGAAACCCTGCTAGGTGCATCAAAAATTACCTTTAATATTGGCGTTGACTATCGAGTGCCTGTACTCAGCAATCTGGAGTTCCACACCAGCTCGAACATCCTTTACGCCAGTGAATTTAACTCAGATAACGCCTTATCAAGCTATGGCAAAATCCCCGCTGCTACCACAATTGATTTTGCAGTGGGCCTAGGAACCGCCAAGCAGACGTTTGATGCCAATCTGGTAGTGAAAAATCTGTTGGACGATGACACCCACCGCACACAAACCTGGAATAGCTACACACCAGCGGTGGGCCGATGGGCTGGGGTAACCTTTAGCGGTAAATTTTAATTCCATTTAAATCCCATTTGGTTAGTGCCCTTAATCGAGCAGGTGGCCTGTTTAACTAATAGATAGGCTGCCTGTTTCTCCACCCACCACAAACAGGACAATTGCTTATGCCACGTAAAACCGCCAATGATTTTCATCCCGAAGTTTTAAAATTATTTGATCTTTATGTGCATGGGCTGTGTTCTCGCCGCGGTTTTATT
>DAOQGS010000642.1:0-2294 GCA_035338675.1 Cellvibrionaceae bacterium | reverse complement strand
AGGGCAGCGAAGGCTAAATAGATCAGGACGATCTATTTAGCCGCCGGGTTAATAGCAGCGCGTTGAAAAATATTGGCGGCGACAGCAAGGCACATTGGGCTCGGCGCCTCTACAAAAGCCGGAGTTTACACGCCGTACAAGGAGGATTTTTTAGCGGGTGCGCCGAGCTAAATTTAACGCCGCCAGGGCTTGCAGGGTAGTATTTCAACACGCTGTTAGAGGATCTATTATGACAACTCGCACCTACACTTGGTCGCCCATCATAAGTTTGCACGATTATTTACAAGCACCCAGCACGCCTGGCATCTATGAAATTGGCTTTAAAAAGCCCGGCTACTTAGCACCTCAATATGGCAACATAGGCACATTTGGTCTTACCTATCCCGCCGATTTTCACCCAATGTATTCGGGCAAGCATCAGGCCTCTATCCGCAAGCGATTGGGCGAACACTATGTGGGCGTCAACTCGGTCGGCAATTTCCGCTCTGGCACCAAAGCCAATAGTTTTATTCGAGAATACTACAATTCTCTGGATTTTCTGCGCTCTGCGAGTATTCCAGAGCACCTAGAGTGGACTCGTACCGGGTTATTTTTTACCTACTTATGCACCTCAGATCCTGCTGCAATCGAGGGTTATTATCGCCTTAATCATTTTGAATACAGCTGGAATAAAAAGACTGAATTATCAGCGGCACAACGGGCTGCGGCTGAAGGTGTAAAAGATTTAGCAGGCTTGCCGTCCAAGATCTGTCATATGATATTTGAAGATGGGCATCTGGTTGGCAAAGGCGGCGCCAAAAGCCTCTAAGCCTTTTTAAGCAGCCAGCTAGCCTATGGGCATTTAGCTAGGGGAACCTCTGAAAAATGTGGGCGGCGAAGCTCTGGCTAGGCGAATTTGGCAAAAAAAGCGGACGACTGCATGGATGCAGGACGACCCCATGGAAGGGGGAGGTAGAATTTCATCGGGAATGAAATCGAGGTAGAGCAATGCAGGAGCAATTGCCGAGTTTACACGCAGTAAATGAGCATTTTTTTGCCAAATTCAACGCCGCCAGGGCGAGTAAGGTAATTTTTCAGAGGTTCCCTAGATTAATTGTTAATCCGCTTGTATGATTTTGCAGGCCCTGCCAAGCAATAATTAAGTTTAATGCAACGCCGCAAGCCTGGTATTTTCAATTGCACACGGCATTTATCAAAGCTGGCGGCAGTTTCCCGCCAACTAGTCATTCTTTATACCCCCGAAAGCATTCGCCTATCAAAATAGCAGTTATCTATTCACATCGCTCATTTTTAATCGTTTAAACCATCCGAAAAATCCTTGCGCAAAATGCAGATTTTCTGCATCCAAAAAGCATTTACGCGATAGGAATTGACAATATAAATTGTTATTGGCGCTAATTGATTTGAATGGCCGCCGCGGCAGCCTTATAGGCACTAGCGTTGAAAAACTATATGATGCCGCGCCCCGCCCACGGGGAACCGTTAAACAACAGGAGCCTAGATTGTTTAGTATTTATCAACTCAAACCCGCCTTTCAGAATTTATTGCGCCCGTTGGTGCGCAGCTGTGCCGGGCGCGGCATTACAGCCAATGCAGTTACCCTAACGGCACTCATTATTTCCCTTGTTGTAGGAGCGGTGTTAATTGTTTACGGCCAGGCTCAACCTGGCTGGTTTTTACTATTGCCGCTGTGGATGTTTTTTCGCATGGCGTTTAATGCAGTGGACGGCATGTTAGCGCGGGAATTTGGCCAGCAATCGGCGCTGGGAGCTTATTTAAACGAGCTTTGCGATGTAATTGCCGACGCCGCGCTTTATTTGCCCTTTGCGTTTATTGCGCCCTTTTCTATTTGGAGCATAGGCGCGCTAATTTGGCTTGCGGCTCTTTCAGAAATGACAGGGGCTTTAGGGCCTTTGGTGGGGGCGCCGCGCGCCTATCACGGCCCCATGGGAAAAAGTGACCGGGCGTTTGTATTTGGCTGCCTGGGTTTATTGGTGGGGCTTGGCATTACTCTGCCCGCATGGTGCACGGCGGTTATCTATATCATGTGCGGGCTGATGGGCGTTAACATGATTAAACGCATTCGGGCGGGAATTAGCGTGTCGGCAAAACCCTAATTTACACAATTTTTACCGAGGCCATGCCGCGACCGCCCGGCTAAAAAAGGCTGTATTTTCCGTGCGATTGAGCTAGTGTGGGCGCCCTTAACAGCTTGTTGAAATACGTAGGCGGCGACGCACTGGCAAGGCAAATTTGGCGAAAAAACCGGAGTTTACACGCAGTAAATGAGGATT
>DAOQGS010000641.1:0-2305 GCA_035338675.1 Cellvibrionaceae bacterium | reverse complement strand
CAGATTCAAGCATTAGGCGGCCGTAGTAGAGTTCAACTGCGGTTTTTAGGTTTAAGCATGATACGGCTGTGATTTTTAACCGTTCCGCCAAACGGGCTCAAATAAGATCCCTCACGAAATGCGGTTGCTAGGTTTGAATAAGTATCCTAGCTGAGAATTTATTTCAGAGAGCCCCAAAGAGCGTTTTTTTGCCAAGCCTATAAAGGATGCATTTGCAGCCCATCCGCAACAATCTGAATTTATTAGTGCAGCTTGGGTATTAAAGACTTGGCTGTACTATGTGCAAGGCCAATGGTTTTCAACCTGCAGGGGGAGCGGGTTTAGACTACATAAAACCTGCGAATAGCTACATTTTTTTCATTATGTGGCGGTAGGTTGTAACCATAAAATACACTGACGCCCTACCACCCCACCCCTTCGGGGCACCCCTCCACAGGAGGGGAATTTTAGGCACTGCTTTTAGCGGAGAATAGACTTCAGCTCTTTTATATGCGGATACAGATGAAGAAAGCGGAAATTTATCGGGCATGAAAACAGGCTAAAAAAAGCACCAGCCCCATTTTTAGGATGTTCAGCTTAAGTCCTTGTGCGCCTGCACACTAGCTAGAAATTCGTAACTATTCAGCACTCTTTACTCTCCTCTTCCGCGCTGGCAAGCTAGTATTTCAACAAGCTGTTAATCACCAATCCAAAATTTAATCATTAATCCAGCACCCAATACTCAGCGATATTATCTGGGCATCCACGTCGTAACTGGTAATTTCTAGGCGGGTAAATATATCTTCGGCAAAGCGCCACTCGGCCCCTAAACCCAGGGCGATTTGTGCGCTGGTGTTTTTCTCGTAAATATCGGTATCGCCGCTGTTTTTATTAATAATGCTCGCCACTCCTGCGCGCAAGTAGGTGTAAATATCGCCTTTGGGCTGCCAAAAATAATAAACAGCAGTGAGTGAAGGCACTTGGTAGCTGATGTCTTGGGGGCCGCCGAGGGCATTATTGCGCGGAGCTACGGTGGCGGCGCCTAGGTCGGCATAGGTGAGTTCGGCGAACCATTGGCTATTGATTGGGTAGCCTAGATAAAGGCTAAAACCTGTGGAGGACGAGTCGATGGTGTGCCAGCCACTGCCATTTTCCTGCGGGTTTAATTGGCTGAGGCCTAGACTTAAGCCGCCGTAGAGGGTGTCTGGGGGTTGGCGGCTGTCGCTTTCGGCGGCTTGGGCCTGGGCTGCGATGCAGGTGAGCGCGGTGAGCACAATGGCGTGAAGGCTTTGCATAGTGTCCCTCTTTAGGCAGTTTTGCGTTTTAAAGTGTGTTTTAGCCGCCGTCTGCCCAGGGGCATCGCCATTGCGGCCAGCAGTAGCAGATAGCCGTCGGCGCCGCCGCCGCGCACGGCGGTGCGCATTTTGCCGGGCGGTTGTTGCCGGTCGATCACCTGGTCGTTATTAAAGTCGCCGTTTTCAATGGTGTCTGAGTAACCGTCGCCGTCCGTGTCGGTATCCCGGTAGGCGAGCAGGCCGTCGCGGTCTAAATCGGTTTTGGCGGCGCTGGCATCGTCGAGGCCATCGCCGTCAGCGTCCTTACCTCCAGTAAAGTCGGCGTCGAAGGCATCGTCAATGCCGTCCCGGTCTTGGTCGTGGCCGCTGGGTTTGATTAGGCCGCTTTCCAGGTTATCCGCCAGGGTGTCGCCGTCGCTGTCGGTGTCAAAGGCGTCGGGTTTGCCGTCGCCGTCGGTATCCAGCAATGCGGCGGCTTTGCCCAGGGCGTCGTCCAGGCCGTCGTGATTGGCGTCCTGGCCGTGGGTTTGGTCTAGGTCCATGCTGTCGGCTATGCCGTCGCCATCGCTATCGGCTTGCCCCTTGGCGTCTGGGTCGTAGGCGTCATCCAGGCCGTCGCCGTCGCTGTCTTTACCGCTGGGGGCGGCGGCCTTGGCTTCAAAGCGGTCGCTTAAGCCATCGTTGTCGCTGTCCCGGTCTAAGCGGTTGGGGATGCCGTCGCCGTCCGCGTCGCCATCGCCCTCTAACACATCGACGATGCCGTCGTTGTCATCGTCGATGTCGCGGCTGTCGGGCACGCCGTCGCCGTCGCTATCGGTATTGCTGCCGCGCAGCTGTTTGTCGCCGCCGGCGGCATCATCCAGGCCGTCTTGGTCGCTGTCGTTTTGGCTGTCGATGCGGCCATCGCGGTTGGTATCTAGGCTTGCAAACGGGGTTTGGCTGATGTCGGGGCGGCCGTCGTTGTTGCTGTCTAGGTCCAGAATATCCGGCGTGCCGTCGCCATCGCGGTCGGGCAAATGGGCGGTGACGAG
>DAOQGS010000640.1:0-2308 GCA_035338675.1 Cellvibrionaceae bacterium | reverse complement strand
CCCTAACGGTGACCTTTAAAATTGGCACTAATGCGGATTTGGCCCAGCAAATGGTGCAAAACCGCGTATCCCAAGCGCTGCCGCGTTTGCCGGAGGTGACCCGCCAGGCCGGGGTTACGGTAGTAAAAAGCTCGCCGGATTTAACCATGGTGGTGCATTTAATTTCGCCGGATAAATCCTACGATGAGTTATACCTGCGCAACTATGCGCTGATGAATATTAAAGATGAATTGGCCAAGGTGCCCGGCGTGGGGCTGGTGCGTTTATTTGGTTCGGGTGATTATGCCATGCGCATCTGGCTTAACCCGGACAAAATTGCCCAGTACAACCTCACCGCTAGCGATGTAACAAACGCCATACGCGAGCAAAATATCCAAGTGGCAGCCGGTTTAATTGGCGGCGCGCCCACCACTAACCTTATTGACGTGCAATTGCCGGTAAACGCCAAGGGCAGGCTGTCCTCTCCTGAAGAATTCGGCAATATTATTGTGCGTGCAGGCAAACAGGGTGAGTTAATTTTATTAAAAGATTTAGCGCGCATTGAAATGAGCGCGGCGGATTTTAATCTGGCCGCTCAGTTGGATGGCCAACCGGCGGTGGCGATTCCGATTTTCCAAAGCCCCGGCGCCAATGCCATTCAAATTTCTGACGGTGTACGCGCCAAAATGGCCGCTATTAAAAATCGCCTACCTGCGGGCATTGATTATCAGGTGGTGTACGACCCCACCATTTTTGTTAAAAGCTCCATTAAGGCGGTGATTAAAACTCTGCTAGAAGCTTTGGCTCTGGTTGTGGTGGTGGTGATTTTATTCTTGCAAACCTGGCGCGCCTCTATTATTCCGCTGCTGGCTGTGCCTGTGTCGATTATCGGCACCTTTGCATTGATGTGGGTGTTTGGCTTTTCAATTAATACCTTGAGTTTATTTGGTTTGGTATTGGCCATAGGTATAGTGGTAGATGACGCCATAGTGGTGGTGGAAAACGTTGAGCGCAATATTGAGGATGGCCTAAGCCCACTGCAGGCTACTTATAAAGCTATGCAGGAAGTGAGCGGGCCGATTATTGCCATCTCCTTAACGCTTATTGCGGTATTTGTGCCTATCGCTTTTGTCAGCGGCTTAACTGGGCAATTTTATAAACAGTTTGCATTAACCATCGCTATTTCTACGGTGATCTCAGCGGTTAACTCCTTAACTCTCAGCCCTGCGCTGGCGGCATTATTATTAAAAAGCCATTCGGCACCGAAGGATCGGCTCACCCGTGTGATGGATCGTTTTTGTGGGCGGTTTTTCGCGGCCTTTAATAAAGTATTTTCACGCAGCTCTGGCCGTTATTCCACCCAGGTGGGTAAATTACTGGGCCGCAAAACTCTGGCGGTGGGTATTTATGCGGTATTTTTGGCCATTACGGCGGGTGAGTTTTTATCAATCCCCAAAGGTTTTGTGCCCGCCCAGGATAAACAATATTTAATTGCTTTTGCTCAGTTGCCCGATGGAGCCACCCTGGCGCGCACCAAAGAAGTAATTAAAGAAATGGGTGATATAGGCTTAAAAGAGGCGGGTGTCGCCAATGCTGTGCAATTTCCTGGTTTAAGCATTAATGGTTTTACCAATAGCGCAAGTGCAGGCATTGTGTTTTTCCCGCTTAAACCCTTTGATGAGCGCAAGGATAAAAGCATGAGTGCAGGGGCGATTGCGCGCACCTTACAAATGAAATTTGCCGGTATCCCTGAGGCCTTTATTGCCATATTTCCACCGCCGCCCGTGCGGGGGCTTGGCACTACCGGTGGATTTAAATTGCAAATTGAAGATCGCGGCGGCTTAGGTTATGAGCGCTTGGCGGAAGTAGTCGCCCAAGTGCAACAAAAGGCCGCTACCCGGCCGGAGCTGGCGAGTGTGTTTTCCAACTTTAAAATCAATGTGCCGCAATTATATGCCGATTTGGATCGGCCCAAAGCCAAACAGTTAGGGCTTAATATCAAGGAAATTTTTGACAGCATGCAGATTTATTTAGGCTCTTTATACATTAACGATTTTAACCAGTTTGGCCGCACCTATCAGGTGATTGCCCAGGCGGATGCGCCCTTTCGCAATAGCCCGCAGGATGCGCTGAATTTACAGGTGCGCAATACCAGTGGCGAAATGGTGCCCTTAGGTTCTGTGTTGAGTATTAAAGAAAGTTTTGGCCCAGAGAGCGCCGCCCATTACAACGGTTATTTGGCGGCGGATTTAAATGGCAATGCAGCACCGGGATATTCCAGCGGGCAAGCGCAGGATGCTATTGAGGCAATCCTGGCGGAAACCTTACC
>DAOQGS010000639.1:0-2309 GCA_035338675.1 Cellvibrionaceae bacterium | reverse complement strand
AAATCGTCTTATCAACAGAGAAACCAATGTCACCGGCAATGGTGGCCTCAATTAACACCTGCCGCTCCGAGCTGGTTTGTACCTCGGCAATAAAACGGGCGATTTCGGCATGTTGGCGCTCGGTGGCGCGCACCCCCATGATGCCGCTTTCTTTATTGAGCATAATATCCGGGTGATCCGCCCCGGCACCGGCTTCAGCAGTGGCCCCCGCCGCAGGCGTACCACCGCCGATAATGGCGGCGATGTTTTTCTGTAGGGTCGCCCAAAAACTATTGTCCGAGCTGTTTTTTACCTGGGTGGCCGAATTATTGTCGCCGCTGCCTGCGCCCTTGGCATCGCCCGCGCCCTGCCCGGTGGCGCTAATCTGCGTGGAAACGCTGACATTACTGCTGGCGGCGCGCGCCATATTTAAATAATCCACCCGATAATTGCGCACGAATGGCAGGTCTTTGCGAATACTGATGACCTTGTTATTCAGTTCATAACGCAGCCCAGAATTCGCCGCGATGCGATCCAAAATAGCCGGTAGCGTCTGGTTCACCGCATTGAGCGTCACCACGCCATCCACATCCTCCGCCAGATCCAAATTCACATCCGCATCCCGCGCCAGCGAAAACAACACCTCCCGCACCGGCACATCGCTTACCACCACCGTATGGGTGGCCTCGCGCTTAACGGGCTGGGGCGGCGGCAGGCGCGGGGGCGCCGCTGCCAATGCCGGAATGCGCGCGCTATCAAGCGCAGGCGCGCTCAAATGCCCAGTGGATTGCGCAGGCTTAGTGCGCAGCAGATCGCAGGATACAGTTGCGAATAAAGGGATCAGGCACAGTGCGCGCAGGAGAAAACGGCTCATAACAGCTGGCTGCCCACCGTCAACCCAAAAGGGGCCGCCGTCGCGCCCCAGCAACCAGCCGCCAACATCAAGCCACTTAACGCAGCCCAAGCCGGCACC
This sequence comes from Cellvibrionaceae bacterium, assembly GCA_035338675.1. Classification (GTDB taxonomy): domain Bacteria; phylum Pseudomonadota; class Gammaproteobacteria; order Pseudomonadales; family Cellvibrionaceae; genus CAMCXE01. The sequence continues at coordinate 1,357 of DAOQGS010000639.1, read as the reverse complement.
CTGTGTTTAATTTTTAATTTTAATTGCCGCGCCCAAGAGATAACCTGCGGCTCATTATATTGGCTGTCGCAAGCGGCCTGATGCACATCCGCAGCAAGCAAACGGTGGCGGTCTTGTGTGTAGGCCGCCAACAGCGTTTTATCCGCCAAAATATTAATGCGCCGCACTAAGCCCTGCGAATAACGCTCAATTAATTGCACCAGCTCGGCATCGAATAATTCCGGCCCGGTATAGCCCACCGCGCGCAGCCTAAAATCCAGATAAGCTTGAATATCCGCCTGTTTGAACGGCTGCACATAAAAACTATAGGTGATGCGTTCGCGCAGTTGGCGGATACAGGGCGCGGCTAATTTGGTATCCAACTCCGGCTGGCCAAACAAAACGATCTGCATCAATTTGTGATCGCAGGTTTCTAAATTACTTAATAGGCGAATTTCCTCCAGGGTTTCCAATAACATTCCCTGGGCCTCCTCCACCAATACCACCACCTGCCGGTTGCGCATATGGCGTTTTAAAAGCGCTTTATGCAGCGAGCGCATCACCGCCAATTTATCCGCCGACGGGCTCACTTTCATGCCCATCTCCTGGGCTATGGCATGCAATATGTGTTCGGGGGACAAACTCGGGTGCGCCAGATACACCCAATCGATCGACTCTGCCAACCTAAGTGGCAACATCCGACAGAGCATGGTTTTGCCACTGCCCACCTCGCCCACTAATTTAATAATTCCCTCACCTTGGCTGATGGCGTAACACAAGCCATCCAACAGCGCCCCGCGCTCTGACCCGGCAAAAAATGCTTGGGTATCCGGCGTTATGCGAAACGGCGGTTTAGTTAAGCCATAAAAGTTGCGATACATAGTGTTTCAAATCTCGCGGTATCTAAACTCCTTAACAGGCAACCACCAAGGAGCGCGGACAATAGACGCGGCCAGAACCTCAGGGCAATCCGCTCCAATAGAGCAAGTGCTGCTGGGGTTTTGGTTAGGCGAACTGGGTCTAGATCTGCTTGAGTGTAGTTCAGGAAGGAATAAAGGCCAGAGCGGCGGCTCAGGCGTGGCCAGCGGTTCATCAGCCGGGTGAAATGCCTGGGCGGCGAAGATCTGGCAGGGCAAATTGGCTAAAAATATGAGTGCCTGTACAGGTGCAGGACAATCCCATGGATTGAAACGTAATTATTAAGCGTTTTGTATTTACTTGATTTTGCGCTTACCCATAAACCCCACACCAACCCTCCCCTTCTCAAGGGGAGGGAGCAAAATCAACTGGAGCACTAGTAAATGCCCTGATTTGCAGTTTTTTTCTCCTCACCCTATTTAAGGGGGCGTCTGGGTGGGAAGTTGGAAAGGGCGCTAAC
>DAOQGS010000638.1:0-2311 GCA_035338675.1 Cellvibrionaceae bacterium | reverse complement strand
CCATGCGCGCCGCCGCCTACCCGGCGGAAGACCCGGCCACGGTAAAAAGCGCCGAATCCATTGCGCCGGCCTATGGTTTTTTGTTGAGCGAAGCCTGCCAGTGGAATGGCGAGCAGGTGAGCCTGGTGGTGTAACCGCTCGGCAGAGCCGGGCGGTGAATTAAACCCGAAACCGCGCCAGCTCCTGATTTAACTGCCGCGCCAACTGATTGAGTTCATCAGCGCAACTCATACTGGCGCGGGCCTCCATATCCACCCCGGCGGCGTCATTGGCGATCACCTGCACCCGCTGGGACATATCTTTGGTCACCGCCGCCTGCTCTTCAGCGGCGCTGGCGGCCTGTTCGATCATGCCCGATAAGTCATCCACCACATGGGCCAGCTGCTCCAATGAGCTACACACGCTCTGAGAATCCTGCGCCTTGCTGTTGACCTCATGGGTACAGGTGTTAATTAACTCAAAAGCGCTTTGGGACATATCCTGAATGGCACGGATCACCTCGGTGATTTCCACCGTGGACTGGGATGTGCGCTTTGCCAGGGTGCGCACCTCATCGGCCCCCACCGCAAACCCCCGCCCCTGCTCACCAGCCCTGGCCGCCTCAATGGCGGCATTGAGGGCCAGCAAATTGGTTTGATCGGAAATACCGCCGATCACCGAAACAATCTTGCCAATGGTTTCGGCGCTATCGCGCAACTGGGTGATGCGCGCGCTTAATTCGTTCACCAACCGGCACACCCTATCCATCCCCATAGCCGTATTGCGGGTGGTATCGCGGCTACTGGAGGTATTGCTGCGCGCTTGGCTTACGGATACTGAGGCGCTCGTACAGGCGCTAGCAATGGCGCCTGCAGCGACAAAAACCTGCCCGCTAGCGGCGGCAAGGTTTTGCGCATTCTCGGCAACATTTTTGGTGTGATTAAACGTGGAAACCGCCACAGATTTATTAAAAGCGATTTTCGCTTCGATGGCCCGGCCCTTGTCATTAATCTTCACCACCAGAGCGTGCAGCAGGACCATGAGCTGATTAATACTGCGGCCTAAATCCCCCAATTCATCCTGGCGCAGATGATCGATGCGGGCCGTTAAATCCCCCTCCCCGCGCACCAAATCATTAATCCGCGTCTGCAATAAATCCAGCGGAAACAGCACCCATATTTTGAGCATAAAATAATTGCCCGCCACCGTCACCGTCACCAATAGCAACATAAAAATAGTGGCGTACTGAGCAAATTTAATAATGGTGGCAACATTCGCCGTCTGCCCTTCTACCGCGCTATCACCTAATTCTTCAAACGCGCCTAAAGACGCTAATAAAACGCCCGAAGCCTCTTCACACTGTTTAAATTGCTGCCGAAAAGCCAGCGCACTAGTTACCGTTTGTGTCATCAAACTCTGGTGCTGGGCAAAATAATCGGCATAGGCTTTAGCCGCAGGCTCCTTGCCAAAATCTTTTATGGGGCTATCAAATACACCGCTTTCCACCATAGCTTTTACAGCCGCCTGCTGAATTCCCAGAGCTTGGTTAATTTTATCCGGCAGAGGCGTAAAATCAGCCCCATGAATTAATTGCTCCAAATAATACAGCTGGCTGTAAAAACCAATCAGGCTTTCCATACCGCCGTCGGCAGCGCTCCAGCGGTTTTTAAAGCTGGCCACACTTATGGATGCTTGCGCCTCTAGGGCCTCAAATTGTTGGTCGCCCAATTCCTCCATCGCCGCGCCCAAACGCATCATAGGTTCTACATTGGCTTGCAATTTCTGCTGCAAGGCTTGCATCTTATCGTACTCGGCGCGCAATTTAGCGAAGGCGGCGCGGTAGAGTTTTAATTCAATAGCCACCTTATCGCTGGCATTTTTATCCATTATCTGGGCTGCCAATAAACGGGCAAAGGCTTCATCGGTCATTTGCGTCGCGGTTGCCAATTGCGCATCCGTCACCGGTACACCCAATAAACGGCTCTGCATCCAACCCATTTCACCTTGAATACCAATGGTCGTTTCCATGGCGCCGTCGGCGGTATCCCAGGCGGGGCCGGTAATATAGGCCAAAATACTGCTGAGGCGGCTACCGCTCCAATAACCCGTCGCCGCCATTAACAACATTACGCATAACAATACGCCAGCTAATAAGCCATTTTTTGTCGATAGCCGCATATTGGCTCCTCAAATATTCCACTCATTTTTTAACAACCACATGCCATATGTATTCAGATACACAAAGGCAGGAGAGCTTTAAAAATCTGCAGCAAGAATAAAACCTGCGCCGCCTGCAGACTTACTACCTAAGCACCCGCAGTGAATACACATC
>DAOQGS010000637.1:0-2312 GCA_035338675.1 Cellvibrionaceae bacterium | reverse complement strand
ATTAGCGGCCTCCTCGGCGGGAGGTGCTGGCCTCGCGATTGAGTCGCTCCAACACCTGATTGGTTATGGTTTCAAGATCCGAGGCGCTCATACCAGGACGCCCTGCCGCTGCAGGCTTGGGGGCCGCATCGATAATTTTATCGAGGGGCAGGTACATCATGTTATTACCCTTATCCACATCCACCATTACTTTGGTGGTTTTACCCATGATTTCTTCGATGGCATCTATGTAGAGACGCTTGCGGGTAACTTCCGGGGCTTTGGTGTACTCGGCCAGCAACAATTCAAACCGTTTGGCCTCACCTTCCGCCTCAGAAATAACCTTGGAGCTATAGGCCATGGCTTCTTCCACCATGCGCTTGGCGGCACCGCCTGCGCTGGGGATTACGTCGTTGGCGTAGGTTTGCGCGACGTTTTTAAAGCGCTCTTCGTCTTCGCGGGCGCGAATCACATCGTCAAACGCCGTTTGCACCTCTTTGGGCGGGTTGGAGTCTTCGATATTGACCTTCTCGATATCGATACCGGTGGTGTAATTGCCGAGATAGGTCTGCAGGCGCTGCTCCACATCCACCCCCAATTGGGCGCGGCCTTCAGTGAGCACGTTATGCATCAGGGTTGTACCCACCACATGGCGCAAAGCACTGCTGGTAGCCTGCTTGAGGGTCTCCTCCGGCTGGTCTACGTTCAAGATAAACGCGCGGGCATCCTGGATGCGGTACTGCACAGAGAGTTTTATATCGACAATATTGAGGTCTTTAGTGAGCATCTGCTCATCGGTGGTAAAGAGCCTGACGCGAGTGACATTTTCGGTTAGAACCCGATCAATCAAGGGTGGATTCCAGCGGAACCCCGGCCCCACGGTTTCAAGATAAGAACCCAAGCGCAATACAACGGCGCGCTCCTGCTCGTTCACCACCCGAAAGCCACTGCCCACCCATATCAGCACCGCAAGCACACCCGCCAGAGCAATAAAGGGAGCGAGGCTGGAGGGATCGGAAGCATTATTGCCGCCACCACCACTGCCGCCAAACAACCGCCCCAGCTTATTGGCCGCGCTGCGCAACAGCTCGTCGAAATCGGGCGGACCGTCATTTTTGCCCCGGGAATTGGTGCCCCAGGGGTCGTTATCGTTTTTACCCGGTTCATTCCAGGCCATGGTTAAAACTCCAATGCAATTAAAAGGATAGAGATTGTTATGGCTGGGTGTTGAGCCATTCCAATTGGTCTGGAGTGAGCAATTCGGCGGCGAGAATACGGTTTAAATCCATCTGTGGCAAACACAGGCTAATTTGGATACTACCGTCCTCGTTATAGACTTCATTCTGGACCGCTTGCGCGCTGTGCAGCTTGGCCCGCAGGCTGCCCTGGGAGGCTTTTAAACGCACCGCACCCCTGCAGATCTGGTGGCCGAGCTTTTGCGCTATGGCCGCACTTAATAGCTCAAGCCCGCTACCCGCTTGGGCAGATAACCAAACCGCTACTGCCGATCCGCTATCGTCCTGATCAATGCGCGGTTCCATATCCCGCAGCAAGTCAATTTTGTTGTACAGGTTTAGGCGCGGAATATCCAAAGCCTGAATATCGCCGAGCACCTTCTCCACCTGTTCGATGTTGCGCGCGCGCTCCGGGTCGGCGGCGTCGATTACGTGCAACAGCAAGTCAGCGCTGGCCGCCTCCTCTAGGGTGGCGCGAAAGGCTTCCACCAACTTGTGGGGCAAATGGCTGATAAACCCTACGGTATCGGCCAACACCACCTTGCCGAGACCGGGAATATCCACCCGGCGCATGGTGGGGTCGAGGGTGGCGAACAACTGGTTTTCGGCGTACACCCCGGCCTTAGTAATACTGTTGAACAGGGTGGATTTACCCGCATTGGTGTAGCCGACTAAGGAGACCGTCGGTATGTCGGCCCGCAGACGAGACCTGCGCCCCTGCTCGCGCTGCCGGCGCACTTTTTCCAGGCGCTTTTCCAGCATGGTTATACGCCCGCGCAGTAGGCGGCGATCAGTTTCTAATTGAGTTTCGCCGGGGCCGCGCAGGCCGATGCCGCCGCCCTGGCGCTCAAGGTGGGTCCAGCCACGCACCAGGCGAGTGGACATGTGGTGCAGCTGGGCCAGCTCCACCTGCAGCTTGCCTTCATGGGTGCGGGCGCGTTGGGCGAAGATATCGAGAATAAGGCCGGTACGGTCGATGACCCGGCAATTAAGCTCGCGCTCGAGGTTGCGCTCTTGGGAGGGGGAGAGACTGTGGTTAAACACCACCAACTGGAGAGCGATACACCGTCACCGTGCGATGTGCCGGCGTAACAATCC
>DAOQGS010000636.1:0-2331 GCA_035338675.1 Cellvibrionaceae bacterium | reverse complement strand
CTCTATTACAGCTGCCCAAAGCGCACATATTCAGCGCCTTAGGCGCCCTCGCTACGAGTTCAACTGCGTTTTTTAGATAAAAAATCCAATAGCGGCGGCAACGAATAGGCCGCCCGTTTTCCTTCTTCTATATATAGGTATGGTTTGAAACAGATCGAAATTTTTACCGACGGCGCCTGTAAGGGAAACCCTGGCCCTGGCGGCTGGGGCGCACTGTTGCGCTACCAAGGCACGGAAAAATCTCTCAAGGGCGCTGAAGCTAACACCACCAACAACCGCATGGAATTAATGGCGGCTATTTGCGCTTTGCAAGCCGTGCGGGAACCCTGCGAAATTACCCTCACCACCGACTCTCAATATGTGCGCAAGGGTGTGACGGAGTGGATGGCGGGGTGGAAGCGCAATGGCTGGCGCACCGCCGATAAAAAACCGGTTAAAAACCAGGATTTGTGGCAGGCACTAGACGCTGCTGCCGCTGTGCACCGCATGCATTGGCGCTGGGTAAAAGGCCACGCGGGCCACCGCGAAAACGAAATTGCCGATCAATTAGCTAACCAAGCCATCACGGAGTTACTGTCATGAGCCGTCAAATTATTCTCGATACTGAAACCACCGGTCTTGAGCCACAACAGGGGCACCGTATTATTGAAATTGGCTGTGTGGAATTAGTGAACCGTAAATTGACCGGCCGCCATTTTCACCACTATATAAACCCGCAGCGGGATATAGATGAGGGCGCCCAGGCGGTGCACGGCATCAGCGCGGAATTTTTGGCCGATAAACCGCTGTTTGCGCAATTGGCGGAGGCGTTTTTTGAGTTTGTGAAAGGCGCTGAATTAATTATTCACAACGCGCCGTTTGACGTGGGGTTTATCAATCACGAATTTAATTTGTTGGATAAGGGCTTTGGCAAGTTAGAGGATCACTGCACCATTATTGATACCCTCGCCATGGCGCGGCACCGCCATCCCGGGCAAAAAAATAATTTGGATGCCCTGTGTAAGCGCTACGAAATTGATAATTCCCACCGCGAATTACACGGCGCTTTGCTGGATGCGGAAATTCTCGCCGACGTTTATTTGGCCATGACCGGCGGGCAAATTACCTTGTCTTTAGGTGGTGAAGGTCAAAATGCGGACGGCTCCTATGCGGAAAAAATTATTCGCGTGCAACGCAGCAAGCCCGGCGTAATTATTAAAGCCAGTGCCGAGGAGTTAGCGGAGCACGAGAAAAAACTCGCCCAAATTGATAAGGCCTCCGGCGGTAATTGCCTGTGGCTAAAACCGGAGTTTAGTCATTATTAAGTGCTCTTATATTTATCCGCTGGCATATAGTGCCGGGTTAAGAATAGGTGGCGCGCGGCAGCTTCGTGGCGCGCCTTGCTCAGCTGAATTAAGCGCATTAAATGCAAAGCAAAGTAGCATTAATATTTAGATGTAGAGGAATTCTTTTGGTATTTGTAAAAACCCTTATCCGCTTAATCGGCCTTTGCCTTTTGCTCGCCAGTTGTGCTCATCAGAGCGAGCGCGGTGCGGGCCCAGCGGCCCATCAGCAGGAGCCTATGATTACCGAGGGGCTCAGCCGCGCTAAACAGAGTGAAATTTCTCCAAGCGATGGGTTGCAGCGTTTAATTGATGGCAATAATCGCTTTTTAACCGGCGGCCAATTAAAACGCGATCTGCTGGCCCAGGCGCAGTCGCGCGGTGTATCGGGCCAATTTCCCTTTGCCAGTATTGTCAGTTGCGCCGATTCTCGCGCTGACCCAGCCTTATTATTTGACCAGGGCATTAGCGATATTTTTGTGGCGCGAGTGGAGGGCAATGTGATCAATGCCGATGTGCTCGGCAGCCTGGAATATGCGGCGAAAATCAGCGGCTCTAAAGCTATTGTGGTGCTGGGTCACAACCATTGCGGCGCGGTAAAAGGCGCCTGTGATGGTTTGAAGCTCGGCAATTTCACGCAGTTAATTAACCGCATTAGCCCCGCTGTAAAAGCTACGCCCAGCATCGGCGGGCCCGATCGCTCGTCAAAAAATTATGAATTTGTCGATGCTGTGGCAGTTAAAAATGTTGAGCTGAGCCTTAAGGCTATCCGCACCGGCAGCCCGCTGTTAAAAGAGCTGGAAAACAAAGGTCAGATCAAAATAGTCGGCGCCATGCTGGATATTGAAACCGGCAAGGTCACCTTTCTGGGGGAGCCCATAGGGCCGGGCGTAAAAACGACCATTAAAACCCGCCGGGCAGAGCCGCCAGCTGCGGCGGAATAATGCCGACGCCATTTAACCTAAAAACCGCAGTTGAACTCTACTACGGCTGCCTAATGCTTGAATCT
>DAOQGS010000635.1:0-2334 GCA_035338675.1 Cellvibrionaceae bacterium | reverse complement strand
CTCCTGCTGGTCCTTCTGGCCCTGTTGATCCTGGCCCTGCTGGGGCTCTTTGGGCTCGCCATCAGCGCCGTTTTGCTTGTCCTTATCGGCTTGGTTTTGTTCGTCGGACTGCTGTTGATCGCCTTGCTTGCCTTCGCCTTTCTCTCCTTCGCCCTGCTGCCCGTCGCTATTTTGTGAATCGCCGTTTTGCTGCTGGTTCTTATCACCGTTTTGTTTTTGGTTGGGGTCCTTTTGGCCGTTGTTTTGTTTGGGTTGTTTGGCCTTCAGGGCTTTGAGTTTAACGGCTATATCCTTGTTGTGCTGGGCGGCTCCATAGCTGGGTTGCAGCTTGAGGGCCTCATCAAAGGCTTTGATGGCGCCGTCGTAGTCGCCTTTTTTTAACAGCGACGTACCCTGGTTGTACAAGCCGGTGGCGGATTTATCCTGGCTGAAGGTTTTGGCTGCGGCGTCGAAGTTGCCCGCTTGGTACTGGGCGGTGGCCTGCCAGGCGGGGTTGGCAAAGTGTTCGGCGGCGGCGGGGGCATCGCCTTGTTTTAACAGCCGCGCGCCCTGTTGGTCGGGGGTAAACCACAGGCCATTCCAGGTGTTGCGCAGGTCTTTGCGCCAGGCGGGCTCAGGGGCGGCAGCCGGTTTTACCTCTTCTTCGGTAGGCGCGGCCGCAGCGGCGGGCTCAGAATTGGCCAGGCAGAGGCTAAACACAATTACCAATAGGCTGCCGCGGCGGAATAACCACAGGCACAGGGGCAAAAGGGCAAGGCTTAGGTACTGGCCGCTTTCGGTCCATTGGTCGAAGGTTTTATCGCTTTGCACCTGGGTTTGGTCGGTGTGCACCAGCAGTTGGGAGAGAAATTTAATATCGCCGTCGTCGGCCAGGGCGGGCAGGTAATAACCCTTGTGTTGCTCGGCAAAGCGTTTGAGCTCAGCCGTGTTGAGTTTGGCGATTACCAGGTCTTTACCGGTTTGCAAAAAGCCACCGCGAGGCAGCGGGATGGGGGCGCCCTCTTCTGTGCCCACACCCCAGATGGTGACGCGATCTTTGCCGCCTTTGAGCTGGTCGTCCAGGTTGGCAAAGGCTTTGGAGTCTATGCCATCGGTTAAGAACAATATATCGCCATGCTCCAGGTTGCCCGCTTTAAGCAGTTTTTTTGCTTCGCTTAGGGCCATCTCTGGGTTGGAGCCCACGCTTGGTAGGGTGGTGGGGCCGAGGCTTGGCAGTAGGTTAATAATGGTTTGTACGTCTTCGGTTAGAGGCGTCACCACATAGGCTTCACCGGAGAAGGCGATCAAGCCTGTGAGCCCGTCTTTGCGGGTTTTTAACAGGTCAATGAGTTTTAAGCGCGAGCGCTCTAAGCGGGAGGGGCGAATGTCCTGAGCCAACATGCTCGGCGACATATCCCACAGCACGATCAGCGCGGAGGTGTTTTTCTCCACCGGGTTGGGCAGCTTCTGCCAGGTGGGGCCAGCGAGGGCCACCACCGCAAGGCTGAGCGGCAACAGCAGCCAACCCACGCGATTTTTTTCTTCGCCACCCTTACCGTCCAATAAAAACGGCAATAAATGCGGGGCGATCAGGCGCGTCCAGTGGTCGCCCTGGGCTTGGCTGCGGGAGAGTTGCCACACCAGCCAAGCGGCGGGCAGCAGGGCTAAAAACCACCAGGGACGCAAAAAATGAAACTGCTGCAAGCTCTCGAGCATGCGGGCTTTTACCTTCTAAAAAAGTTAAGTAGGGGAGACAGTGAAGCGGCGCCAAATGGGCAGGCGCATCAGGATTAACAGCAGGCCTATCCCTAAGGCTGCGCCCAGCGGCCAAAAAAACAACACCTGGCGCGGCCGGTAGGCGGCGGCCTCCTGTTCGATGGGCTCAAGGGTGTCCAGCTCTTGGTAGATCTTGGCCAGCTCTTGCGGGTCGTGGGCGCGGAAATACTTGCCGCCGGTCGTCTGGGCGATTTCTTCGAGAATGCCCTGGCCTTGCAGGTCGAGCGAACCGCCTGCGCCGCCACCCATTTCAACGATCCCGATGCAATAGATTTGCACGCCTGCTTCTTTTAACAGCTTGCGCAATTCGCCGTAAGTGTAACGCGAGGAATTGTCCTGGCCATCGGAGATAAGCAGAATTGCGCGTTTTTGGTGGCGGCCCTGTTTGACCTTTTCGATGCCCAGATACGCGGCGTCGTACAAGGCCGTTTGCCCTTTGGTGTCCACCAACGTCAGCTTATTGGCCAGCGTCGTGCCATCGGTAAATTCAGAGATTAAGTTGGCGCGTTGGTTAAAGGCGACAAGGAAAAAATCGTCGTCATCGTGACTTGTATCCACGAAGGCTTTCAGCGCATCGCG
>DAOQGS010000634.1:0-2351 GCA_035338675.1 Cellvibrionaceae bacterium | reverse complement strand
AACTCCAACAAACATGAGGAATTCTTCATATCTTTTATATTTAAATAAAACCGGTATTATTTTTATTAATTATTCTCGCCAGTATTATCACACCGAATTTTTGGTGGTTATTAGGTTTAATGTTGTTGTTTGAGTGGACGAGCCTGGTGGATGTAGTGCGGGCGGAATTTTTGCGCGGCCGCAATTTAGACTATGTAAAAGCCGCTAAAGCCCTGGGCGTTAAGGATGCCACCCTTATGTGGCGGCATATATTGCCCAATGCCACAGTGGCCACCATGACGTACTTGCCGTTTTTAATTACCGGTGCCATAGCCACGCTAACCTCGCTGGATTTTTTAGGCTTTGGTTTGCCGCCGGGTTCCGCCTCATTAGGCGAATTAGTCGCCCAGGGGAAAAATAATTTGCAAGCGCCTTGGTTGGCTTTAAGTGCCTTTGGTATTTTGGCGAGTTTATTAATTTTATTGGTATTTATTGGCGAAGGCCTGCGCGATGCATTTGACCCGCGCCTGGTGCAGGGGCGCTGATATGAGTGAGCCGCTATTAGCCGTTAGCCATTTATCCGCCCAGTTTACCGGCGCCGGGGCGCCTTGTTTGCTCGATGTCAGTTTTACCCTGCAGGCGGGTAAAACACTGGCCTTGGTGGGGGAATCCGGTTCGGGTAAATCGGTCACGGCGCAGAGTATTATGCGTTTATTCCGCCCGCAGCAGATTCATTTTGACCCCCAGAGCAGAATTGATTTTAACGGGCAAAACCTATTGGCCTTAAGCGAGCGGCAATTAAACCGCGTGCGCGGCGCGCAAATTGGGTTTATTTTTCAAGAGCCCATGACGGCATTAAATCCATTACACACCATCGGTAAACAAATTGGTGAAGTAATTGCGCTGCACCGAGGGCTGCGTGGCGCGGCCTTACAACATGCAGTGGTGGCGGCCCTGCAGCAGGTGCAATTGGACGATGCCGAGCAAAAATACCGCGCTTATCCCCACCAGTTATCCGGCGGCCAGCGCCAGCGAGTGCTGATTGCCATGGCGCTGGCCAACCAACCGCAATTATTAATTGCCGATGAGCCCACCACGGCTTTAGATGCCCAGGTGCAAAAACATATTTTAGATTTATTAAAAACCCTGCAGCAGGATTTGGGTTTAACCCTGTTATTAATTAGCCACGATTTACCCATGGTGCGCCGCTACGCCGATGCAGTGGCGGTGATGCACAAGGGCCGCATTGTGGAGCAGGGGCCGGTGGAGGCCGTATTTAATACCCCGCGCAGCGCCTACACACAGGAATTATTAGGTGTAAACGAAATGCCTATTACACCTGTGCCCATCGCAGTGGATGCAGCCGAATTGCTCCAGGTGGCCAATTTAAATGTGGATTTTGTGGTGCAAAAATCTTTTTGGGGTAAACCGCTGCAGTTTTTCCCCGCTGTGCAGCAGGCGCATTTTACCCTGCGGGCCGGGCAAACCTTAGGTGTTATAGGTGAAAGCGGCAGCGGCAAAAGCACCCTGGTGCAAGCGCTACTGCGCTTAATTCCAGCCACAGGAAAGGTGGTATTGCAGGGGCAGGATTTATTCACCTTAAGTGCCAAGGCGTTGCGGCCTTTGCGGCGCCACATGCAAATGGTTTTTCAAGATCCATTTTCAAGCCTCAGCCCGCGCTTAAATATTCTGGAAATTATTGCCGAAGGCCTACAGGTTTTTGAACCCAATAGCCAAACAATTGAAGCTCAGGTTATTGAGGTGATGCAGGCGGTGGGGTTGGATGCCGATCTGCGCTATCGCTACCCCCATGAATTCTCTGGCGGCCAGCGCCAGCGTATTGCCATTGCGCGGGCATTAATTTTAAAACCGCAAATTATTATCTTGGATGAACCCACCTCGGCCCTGGATCGCACGGTGCAGCGCCAGGTGTTATTACTTTTGCAGCAGTTGCAGCGGCAGTATGGTTTAGCATTTATTTTGATCAGCCACGATTACCGCGCCATAAAAGCCCTAAGCCATCAAATAGCTGTGATGCAGCGGGGCAAAATTGTGGAGTATGGCGCTGCCGAACAGGTATTTAATCAGCCCCAGGTGGAGTATACGCGGCAATTATTGCAAGCGGTTTATTAACTGCCATCTTGTTAAATACACGTAATAAAATGCAACTATTTGGATCCTGCGACTGCGCGCAGGATGACAGGTTAAAAATGCCAAGATGACCATTTAACCTAAAAACCGCAGTTGAACTCTACTGCGGCTGGCTAATACTTGAATCTGCACGCTTTTTTCTAAAAATTGGACTCACCGTAGTGGTGACTACTGCTTTCGCCCAATTTTTAGAAAAAAGCGCGCATATTCAGCGCCTTAGT
>DAOQGS010000633.1:0-2353 GCA_035338675.1 Cellvibrionaceae bacterium | reverse complement strand
GTCACAGGCGACCAAAAAGCTCGCCTGGAGCTGCTGTCGGGCCACGGCGGAATTATCAACGCCCTGGTATTCACGGACAGCCAGGGTCTGCAGCACAACGTTATTGCAGGCTTTAACTCGCTGCAGGCCATCGAGCAGGATCAGTATTATCGCGGTGTGCCGCTGTACCCCTTCGTTAATCGGCTGGACGCTGGTCGCTATAGCTTTGCAGGCCGCAGCTATCAATTCCCGGTCAATGAGTCTGCACGCGACAACGCCTTGCACGGGTTTATTCAACACCTGCCCGTCCACATCTCGGCATCCCATATCAGCCCCACTCGCGCTCAAGCCCAAGCGGTATACAACTACCCTGGAGATAGGGCGGCCTATCCTTTTCCTGCCCGCATCACTATGACCTACACGCTAGACTCCGCTGGAACTCTGGAGCTAGAAATGGCGGTGCAGAATCTATCGTCTGTGGAGGTTCCGGTAGGCATAGGCTGGCATCCCTATTTCACGCTGGGCGAGGCGGTAGATGATTTGAGCTTACAGATACCGCCGTCTAAGCGCGTGTTGGTCGATGAGCGCCTGCTGCCCACCGGCGCCCTGGATGAGCAGCAATTATTTCCAGTTTTGGCGCCAATTGCGGGTACAGCCTTTGATACCTGTTATCGGCTTGATGCGGCTGAGGATTCAGGGCGTTCTGTGCAAGAAGTTATTCTGTGGTCCGAGCGCGCTCGACAGGGCTTGGCTCTCTGGCAGATCAGCGGCAAGGGCCAATTTAACTACCTGCAGATTTGTATCCCTCCAGATCGCGCATCAATCGCAATTGAGCCTGTTAGCTGCGGGATAAACGCCTTTAACACCCATGAGGGGATCACAATCCTACAACCCGGCGCCTTTTTTATTGCAACCTGTGGTGTGCGGTGGCTTGAGCATACTTAAGAATTGCGCCTAACCTCCCAAACGGCGCTCAAGCGCCGTTTTTTATCGTCACATGCTTATCGCACTCTTAAATAAGTGCGTACATCTGTTGCGCTGCATCATATTCCTGTTCAAAAAATATTCTTTGTGGATGTTTGTTGTTCTTTTTGGGGATGGCAAGATGCGCTTAAGTGATGAGTGCTATTTTTCAACTTCGCAGTTGAAGGCAGCCTGGTAAGTCAATGCTATGGAATAGGTTCATATTATTGCAGCAAAGAGAATTTGGGAGATTTAAAATTGCCCAAAGAGATCGTTTTTTGACCTTTTGTTGAAGGTTAATTCTTTTTGAAATTGCTGACGCATGCTGGTTCCGGTCGGAAAAAATGGTCTTTTTCTGAACAGGCGGACACTTTTTACGTTGCCCAACTAATTGATCGGTTGAAAAGTAAAGCCAACCAATTCGAATTATTGAGACAATTTTGCGAATTTTCTCTGTTGGCGGCTAAAACGATTAGAAACATTTCGTGTAGAAGCCGCCAACCTCTTTTCTTTTAAGTCCCGATGTGGCATCGTTTGCTATAGGCCAGCTTGTATGAGAGTGCTTCACGTGTCTTAAATTGCGCGGTGGGCAACCTGGCAACTGGTTGGAAATGGTTTGCTTCCGCCTGGCTTTGGCCAGGAGGGAGAATCTAAAAAACAATAAAAGTAAACATGGCAATGGCGATCAGAAGGGTTCTCAGTCGTCTTGGTCTTGCGCGAAATATCAATCGTATCGCGGTGAAATGAAGTTTCAAAAAGCCATTGGGTAGGGCGTTAACACTTTTGGGTTAACTGGTCTATTGTATGGTGGGCTGAAACTGAAGCCTCATCCCAAACCAAGAAAGAATGAAACACCTCAGATACACGCTTAACAGGCGATATGTTGTACCGCATTTTGGTTGGCACCTCGTCCGTTTGGTTATTATTTCGTTAGGCTTGCTGTGCAATGACAGTAAAAATAACGCTAATAAGTGTCTGTAGTCCCAACGATCCGTCCACCCTCACCCTTGAACCTAAATAAGGCGAGTCAGAATCAAATGTTAAAAAAGACTAAATTATCAAGCGCAATTGTGTCGCTAATGGCAACTACCATGTTCTCTGCGCAGCATGTTTACGCGGAAGAAGCAGCGGAAGAAGTTGTAGTTACTGGTATCCGCGGTGCTTTAGAAAAAGCCATGGACATCAAGCGTGAAGCTGTGGGTGTGGTCGATGCTATTAGCGCGGAAGACATGGGTAAATTCCCTGATACTAACCTTGCTGAATCTCTTCAGCGTATCACTGGTGTGTCTATTGACCGTTCCAATGGTGAAGGTTCTAAAATCACTGTTCGCGGTTTCGGCGGCGACAACAACATGGTCACCCTCAACGGCCGTATGATGCCAGCTGCTGGCGTATACGGTGGTGGTAGTGG
>DAOQGS010000632.1:0-2359 GCA_035338675.1 Cellvibrionaceae bacterium | reverse complement strand
GCCAGCGCTTCGCCGCCTACATTTTTCAGAGGTTCCCTAGGCCGCTGCCATCTGCCGCTGTTTTAAACTTAAATCCACTCGCCGCACTAAATACACGCTCAACAAAAAAACACTCACGGCCATGTAACCCAAAATATCGTAGTGCTCAATCGGGCTTGACGAGGAGGGCTGATAAACCACCCAACCGGCCACTACCGCACTTAAGCCACCGGCGGTTTGTTGTAGCGATGATGAAATACTCATATAAGCGCCGCGATCTTGCGGCTTTGCCACCATAGAATTTAACGCCATGGCGGGCGACATGCGGCTCATGATGATGGCAAAAAACACCATATTAAATACCACCATAATCCAAAACGGGATGGGGGTTAAATGGGTGTAAATAACCGTCATACAACAGGCTGCAATAGAGGCAAACATAAAAATTCGAAAGCGGTCGTAGCTGTCACTCATTTTGCCAATCAATGGCATCATCACCAGAGAAGATACTCCCGTGCACAAAAATATAATCGGCAATTGCTCGTGGCTGATGTGCACATTATTGACTAAAAATACGCTGCTAAAGGGCATCAGCATAAAGCCGCCGATGGTTAAAAACATGGTGGCAATAAAGCCTATTTGGTACTGTTTATTATTCAGCGTATGCCATAAATGCAAAAAAGCATTTTTATCCACGGCCTGTTTAAGATGCTCGGCAATGGGCTGAAATACTAGGGCAATCGCCAACAACACAAGCGCCGACATGGCCACAATCAGCATAAATGTGCTGTGCCAGTTAAAGTGCGTGGCGATATACAGGCCCAGCGGAATCCCCAACACCTGGCTCAAACCAAAGCCCATTTGAATCATGCCCATCACCCGGCCACGGGTTTGCGCGGCAAAAATATCCGCCACTACGGCAAACAGGGTTGAACTGCACAGGCCTGCAAAAATTCCGGTCAATATTCGCGCCGCCAATAATTCAATAAAACTATTGGCCAGCCCACATAAAAAAGTAGCCGCAATAAAACCCGCCACAAACGTCATGAGTAATTTTTTGCGGTCAAATTTATCGGCAAAACCGGCAAAGGCAATTCCCGAAAGTGCCGCGCTAAAGGCATAACAGGAGACCACCAAGCCGAATTGTTCGGTGGATATATTCAAGGTTTTCATCAGTAAATCGCCGATAGGGGCGATGATCATAAAATCCAAAATAACTAAAAACTGCAGCAGCGCCAAAACTAAAATGACGGCTTTTTGGTAGCCGGTAAATAAGGCGGGGGTAGACGAAGGGTGTTGCATTGTGAATAACCTAATGGGAAGTAAAAGTGTTGCAACGCGCTTAAGCCTTGCACACAGGATTCTCGTAAAAAAGGACGTGTCGAGGGTTTTAAAAACCCCAATTTATCAGACATCCGGTAAATATATACGGTCAAAAATACAATTACATAGAATACTCACATTAAAAATCGCTGCCGCTAATAAAACCAAAACATTGCCGCCAGACAATTTCCAGCTCGCATCTAATGGGACTACAATGCTGCCTTTTCTTCCGAGGCCTGTTGAGTGTCCGTTTCCCGTTTTCGTTCCAGCTCAGAAGCCAAGAGCGCCAAACAGGCCTCCCCTAACAAACGGCAACGCGCCGCACTGGTGCTAGCCCAGCTGCAAGAGCGCTACCCCAACCCACCCATTCCACTGCAACACAAAGACGCTTTTACGCTGTTAATTGCCGTGTTGCTCAGCGCCCAGTGCACCGATGAGCGGGTCAACCAGGTCACCCCGGCACTATTTGCCCTGGCCGATACCCCAGCGGCCATGGCGCGCCAATCGGTAGAGGACATAGCGGCGATTATTCGCCCCTGCGGTTTATCCCCGCAAAAGTCCAAAGCCATTAAACGCCTGTCAGAATTGCTCATTGAACACCACCAGGGCCAAGTGCCGCAGGATTTTGCCGCCCTGGAAGCCCTGCCCGGCGTAGGCCATAAAACCGCCAGCGTCGTTATGAGCCAAGCCTTTGGCGTACCGGCTTTTGCGGTGGATACCCACATCCACCGCTTAGCCCAGCGCTGGGGGCTGACCTCGGGGAAAAATGTGGCGCAAACCGAGGCGGACTTAAAAGCCCTCTTCCCCCAGGAACATTGGAACCAACTGCATTTGCAATTCATCTACTGGGGCCGGGAATTTTGTTCCGCGCGGGGCTGCGATGGCACAGTATGCGAGCTGTGCCGGGCCTGTTATCCCAATCGCCGCAAGCCTAAAGCTACGCAAAAAGCGTAGTAGCTGGCCCAACCTAAGGTTTTCCCATGCGTTTAGCTGTTTTTATTGCCGCCTTTTTACTGCCCACCCTGCCTGTGTGGGCCGCCCCCGAGCGCCCACCCAC
>DAOQGS010000631.1:0-2378 GCA_035338675.1 Cellvibrionaceae bacterium | reverse complement strand
AGATTCAAGCATTAGGCAGCCGTAGTAGAGTTCAACTGCGGTTTTTAGGTTTAACCATAAGGCCTGTTTTTTTCATCAATAAAAAAGCACACAAACCTGGGCTCTGCTGCCAAGCTCTGGCAAAATAGCGCCTTTCACTTAAGAATTCAGCGTGCACTCCACCGACACCTCTTTTAACCCCTGGCGTTTTTGCACCGCTCCTATGATGGAATGGAGTGACGCCCACACCCGTTATTTTTGGCGCCTCATGAGCCGTCACACCCGGCTGTATACCGAAATGGTCACCACCGGCGCGCTGATTCACGGCAATCGGGCGCGGTTTTTACACTACCACCCGGCGGAGTTACCCCTGGCTCTGCAGCTCGGTGGCCATAGCGCCCAGGACTTAAGCCTGTGCGCCCGCATGGCGGAGGATGCAGGTTTTAGTGAGGTGAATTTGAATTGCGGCTGCCCGTCGGATCGGGTGCAGGAGGGCCGCATCGGCGCCTGTTTGATGGCGGAACCTGAATTAGTGGCCGATGCCGTCCACCGCATGATCAGCACTACATCCATTCCCATC
This sequence comes from Cellvibrionaceae bacterium, assembly GCA_035338675.1. Classification (GTDB taxonomy): domain Bacteria; phylum Pseudomonadota; class Gammaproteobacteria; order Pseudomonadales; family Cellvibrionaceae; genus CAMCXE01. Next base: position 1,819 of record DAOQGS010000631.1, on the reverse strand, counting down.
ACCATCAAACACCGGCTGGGCATTGATGAGTTGGATGCGGATGAACACCTACACCGCTTTGTGGCGCTTAATACCCAGGCGGGCTGCCAGGTGTTTATCGTGCACGCCCGCAAGGCCTGGCTTAAGGGCCTAAGCCCAAAAGAAAACCGTGAAATTCCACCGCTGCAATACGAGCGGGTGGTGGCACTTAAAAAGGCGTTTCCGGCATTAACCTTTGTGGTCAACGGCGGTATTACCACTTTAGAGCAATGTGCAACCCACCTTGAACAGCTCGATGGCGTCATGCTCGGCCGCGAGGCGTACTACAATCCTTATTTGCTCGCCCAGGTGGATGGAACATTATTTAATGACGAGGCCCCAATAGCCGCGCGGGGGGAAATTCTCGCCCGCTTGGAGCCTTATATTGAGGCCCATCTAGCTGCGGGGGGCCGGTTACACGCCATTACCCGCCATTTGCTCGGCCTATTTAGCGCCCAGCCCGGCGGCCGACTGTTTCGCCGTCATTTAAGTGAAGAGGCCAATAAACCCACCGCAGGGCTGGATGTATTACGGGCCGCCCTGGCATTTACCCAACCAACACCAACGGGCGGTTGCCACTCTTTGGCGCAACACCCATAATCAACGACCATTTTAAGGGGGTTCTATGACCAACAAACTCGTGCAATTAAAACAGTTTTCCGACGTGGTAGCCGATACCGGTGATATCGAAGCCATCGCCCGCTACCAGCCACTGGATGCCACCACCAACCCGTCGCTGTTATTTAAAGCCGCGCAAATGCCGCAATATCAGGATCTGGTCAAACAAACCCTCGCCAGCACCGCATCCATTGGCGATGCCGCAGATAAAATTGGTGTAGCCATCGGCTGTGAAATTTTGAAAATTGTGCCCGGCCGCGTATCCACTGAAGTGGACGCCCGTTTATCCTTCGACACCGAAGCGAGCATCGCCAAAGCGCACAAATTAATTGATTTATACGCAGCCCAAGGCATTAGCAAAGAGCGCGTATTAATTAAATTAGCCTCCACCTGGGAAGGTATTCGCGCCGCCCGCACCCTGGAAAAAGAAGGCATCAATTGCAATTTAACCCTGTTATTTAGCTTCGCCCAGGCCGCCGCCTGCGCCGATGCCGGTGCGTTTTTAATTTCGCCATTTGTGGGCCGTATTCTTGACTGGTACAAAGCTAATACCGCCAAAAAGGAATACGCCGCAGCCGAAGATCCAGGTGTCATTTCCGTCACCAACATTTACAACTACTACAAAGAACACGGCTATAAAACCGTAGTGATGGGCGCAAGCTTTCGCAATATAGGTGAGATTGAAGCTCTGGCCGGGTGCGATCGTTTAACCATTAGCCCTGAATTATTAGCCGCCCTGGAAACCGACACCGGCACCCTAAGCCGCGCTTTAGAGCCGGGCAAGGTTAAAACCGGCGGCGCCAAAGTGGTGGAAACTGAAGCGCAATTTCGCTTTAACATGAATGAAGATCAAATGGCTACGGAAAAACTCAGCGACGGTATTCGCAAGTTTGTGGCCGACCAAATTAACCTGGAAAATTTCTTAGCCTCTGTTAAGGGTTAATTCTCTTTAAGGATAAAGAGAAGGCGCAGGGAAGCGCTGTTATTTTTAGACGATACCCTCAAACGCCAAATAGCCCATCCTGCCCGCCACCAGCAGCAAAAAAACCGCAAATAAGCGCACTAGCCAGGCCTCCGGCAAGCGTTTATTCAGCCATACGCCAACAGGCGCCATGACACTGCTAATCGGTGTAAGCACAAATAAAGCGGGCACGTAAATTAACCCGATAGAGCCTACAGGAGC
>DAOQGS010000630.1:0-2383 GCA_035338675.1 Cellvibrionaceae bacterium | reverse complement strand
GTTTTAGCATATCTAAGTGCCGTTCCGGTTGCCATTTGCCATCGGCGCCGATGATGCCATTTTTGTTGAGCATATCCCACGTCAAACGGTATCCTAATTCTCGATAGGCCTCAATTTGTACTTCGCTAAAAAATTGATCTGCAGTGGGTTCGTGAGGAAACGCAGGGTTTGATTTTCTGTAATTGTACACATCCGCAGGTAGGCCTTCAATTAAGGTGGCTTTTATATAAATTAAACGGCCTTTACTGCCGTCAGGGTATTCAATAGCCGCCGTGGCAAAGCTGTGTCTGGCAACATCAAATGCGGTATTGCAGCTTTTAGGGGCGGAGCCAGGTTGTACATTATCCAGGCTATATTCATCGCTAAAACGAATGTTTACGCCGAACTCAACCCGTACTTTTTCTACCGCATTGCCCAGGTCATCAAAACAATAGGTAGGGTCGGCACCAGCATCAGAAAGTATAATGAGTTTTACCTGCCTGCGAATTAACTCATAGAGTGCTAAATTGTCAAAATGCCCACCGTCACTCAACTCAACGATGGCTTGATCCTCGTGAAGACCCGGGCCTAATAAACTGCCATTTAAACCCGGATAAATTAAATTCGGTTTAAACCAGCGCTGGTAGACGTATTTGGGATTTACCACCCAATATCCCAGCCGAATATTTAGCAGGGTTAAAAGTGTTGACACTAACTTTGAGCGAGTTGGCCCGCGCCCAGAATTGCCGGCATTGGGGTTAACCGATGCGCCCGATACCGCCATAGCGGAGGCGAGGCTCATGCCGGAGCTAGGCGAGTTTAAGTTGTGGGGTTTGCGCTGCCAAGCCCAGGTTTTTACCCAGCCGGTGGCATCTGAGCCAGAAAATAGTGGGGATAAAACAAAGCTGTCGCCACCGCGCGAGTAATATTTTGATACGTGTGAATCGCTTAATACCAAATTGGTGTTGATCAGATGAAAGGGGCGCTCATTGGGTGCTTGGCAGAATTGATCGAGCATAGAAGTATCAGCGCCTTTTGCCATTTGCCACTGGTTGCGCACAGCGGATTCGTGATCAGGCAAAAACGCCTCGATTAAACGATCGCGATACATGCGGTGCAGGCCAAGATAATTAGTATTAACAAACAGCCCCAGGGTAATGGCCAGTAAACCGCCGCCAAAAAATATCCAGCGGCCAGTGTGGAAATCGGCAATGGAAATATTAAAAACAAACGCAGAGTAGGTAAGACCGTAGAGGATGAGTGCGGAGGCAATATAAAAAATGAATGAGTTATCGCTGGTGTTGCCGCGGCGAGCGCGTACATATTGAATAAATCCCATCAGTGAACCGATGGATGCAGAAATGGCTGCTACAGCTCCTTGTATGCGTTGCAAGCGCTCAGCTAAATTGGCTTTTTCTTCCGATGCATTCAGTTTCCAGGCGTCGTAGCCGTCATTCATATTGAGGGACAGCACCAATTCCAGGCTCAACTGGTGCAGCCAGGGAATGGAGCCAATCACAAAACTTAATGTAATAATGGCTAACAATGTGCCCAGCCGCTTTTGTGCATTGGTGCGGACGGTGTAGCGTAAACTGGCCGATTTCCAGGCTATGCCTGAAAACACCGCGAACCACAAACACTGCACAATAAATGCTGCCATGGCAATAAGTGCGGCGAGCCAAAAATAGTTGTGCAGAAATATATGCAGGGGGGTATCACGCAATTGCGGCAGCCAGGTAATGGGTTTAAAAATACCCAGCCACATGGGTACCAGCATTAGTGTGGAGAGCAGCGTGAAATAGGCCACCAGTGAAATAGTGCTGGTGCGCAAAACCAAACCTAATAATGACCAACCATTGAGCTTGGTGGTTGGCGTTAAATAATTGCCGTGCATACGGATAAAATTTAGCGCCAAGTTTTGCGGGGCATCTGCGGGCGCACGCGCCCGGCCAAGGGGAAAATTATCAGGCTCCACTCCTGCTGGTTGATCGGGTTTAATACCTTGCCGTAAAAACCAGGTTAAAGCCGAACCTATATAGCCGCCGCCTGAAGCGGTGGACATATAATCGATTTTTTTGAATATATTGGCCGATACCAATGCCTGCATTACACCTAGCGCAAAAGATGCAGATCGAATTCCACCACCGGAAATGGCAAACCCAGTATATAAGTCAGCGGGCATTCCGGCGCGCTCGCGGCTTGCCTGTATATGATGGTGCTCTAGGTCAATAACGCTTTGAAAATTATGGGTATGGTATTCATTCATACTTTAATTCCGTAGTAAGCCCAATAGTAGTGAACCCAATATAGGTGTGGCGATTTTTGTAGGAACCTCTGATCGGGTGGTATTTGCAAAACTTGATCGGGTGTTATTTGCAAAACTGCTGCAGACAGGAGTCCCTCA
>DAOQGS010000629.1:0-2389 GCA_035338675.1 Cellvibrionaceae bacterium | reverse complement strand
CCCCGCCCGCCACAGCAAATTAAAAGAATTGCGCGCGGCCGTGCGGCGGGATTTAGAAAACTTACTCAACACCCGCTACCGCGTCGTGGCGCCAGCTGAGCACTTAGAACTCGTCAACGAAAGTTTTATCAATTACGGCCTGCCGGATTTAGCCACAGTGAATATGATCGACGGCCGCAAGAAAAAAGAATTTATTAAAAACATCGAATTTATTATCCGCACCTTTGAGCCGCGTTTTAAAAACGTGCGGGTGCAATTTATCGATAACGAAGACAAAACCGACCGCACCCTGCGCTTTCGCATCGACGCACTCATGTACGCAGACCCAGCGCCGGAAGAAGTTATTTTCGACTCGATTTTAGAACCCGTATTACGCACCGTATCCGTGGAAGATTCGCTACATGGCTGATGAACTATTACCCTATTACGAAAAAGAACTGGCCTTTATCCGCCAGCTCGGCAATGAATTCGCCAAAGAAAACCCCAAAATCGCCGGGCGCTTAGGCATTAATAACGAAACCATCGAAGACCCCCACGCCTCGCGTTTAATTGAAAGTTTTGCCTATTTAAATGCCCGCATTCAGCACAAGCTCGACGATGAATTTCCCGAGCTTACCGACGCACTCATTAATTGTATTTACCCCCACTACCAGCGCCCCATACCCGCGTTATCCATAGTGCAGTGTGAGCCGGATAAGGCCAAACTTGATGCGCCGTTTTTAATCCCCCGCCACACACTGCTGGAAACCCCGCAATTTAACGGCGAAACCTGCCGCTTTCGCACTGTGTATGACACCACCCTGCTGCCCATTGGCGTAAGCCACGCAAGCCTTATGGGCCGCCCGTTTACCACCCCAGGCGCAGGCCAGGCGCGCGGCGCCTCCAGCGTATTAAAACTCTGCCTGCAGGGTTTTACCTCGGATGTAAATTTTGGTGTGCTGGCGCCGCCGCGCATTCGCCTGTATTTAAAAGGCCAAGCTCAATACACCCATCCGCTCTATCAATTATTATTGGGTGAATGCCTGCAAGTGGTAATGACCACCTCCGCCCAGGACACCCAGCCCATTTATTTAAGCCCAGATGTATTAAAAGCCGTGGGTTTTGACCAGGAAGACGGCCTCTTCCCCTACCCGGAAAACTCCTTCATCGGCTACCGCCTGCTCACAGAATTTTTCACCTATGCCGAAAAATTCATGTTTGTCGATATTGAACTTGGCGAAAAAATCAGCCCCTATTACGGCCAGAACCTAGAGCTGTATATTTATTTTAAACAGGCGGACTTAGAGCTGGAGCACCAATTAAACGCCGATATGTTTGCGCTTAATTGCACGCCCATTATTAATTTATTCCCCCATAAGTGTGACCCAATTAAATTAGACCACACGCAAATGGAATACCCCATAATCCCCGATGCCCGCAGGCCCATGGGTTATGAGCTGTATGCCATTCAATCGGTCACCGCCATTACTACCGATGGCGAGGCCAGCGAATTTTTGCCCTTTTACGGCCTTAACCACCGCCACGAAGGCCAAACCATGCAAACCTTTTGGTTTGCCAGCCGCCGCCACGCCAAGCTCGGCAATTTAGACAGAGACGATGGCACCGACTTGTATTTAAGCCTGGTGGATTTAAATTTTAACCCCAACGCGCCGGACAACCGCATTTTATCCATCGAAAGCCTGGCCAGTAATCGCGATCAACCCAGCAAATTACCCTTTAATTCCGAGCAGCCAGCCCTGCAATGCGTGAATGCGGCGCCCCCCTGCACGCGCATTCGCTGCCTGCTGCAACCCACCCCCGCTGTGCGCCCGCCCTTAGGCAATAAAGCCCGCTGGCGGTTAATTTCCCATTTAAATTTAAATCATTTATCCCTCACCGGCAGCAGTGATAGCACCGAAGCCTTTAAAGAAATTCTGCGCCTGTACGACTTTCGCGAAACCTCCGTTACCCGCGCCTTAATTGATTCGGTACTACAGGTAAAAGCCCGCCCCATTAGCGCGCCGCTCGCCATTGATGGCCTCACCACCCTGTGCCGGGGCGTGGAAATAGAAGTCACCTTAGATGCCCAATTACTCAGCGGCAGCAGCAGTTATTTATATGCCACAGTGCTGGAACATTTTTTTGCCGTCTATTGCCCGCTCAATTCCTTCACCCGCACCCTGGTGAAAATTAAAAATAAAGAAGGTTACCTTAAAAAATGTCCACCCCGATCCGGCGAAAAAATACTTCTGTAATCGCCTGGCTGCAGGCGCAGCCGAGTGATTTTAGTTTTGCCCAGGCGCTGCGTTTATTGGAGCGGGCATCCCTTTTGCCCCAACCCAGCAAAAACAGCTTTGTTAATTTACCCATCGGCCGCTTTAGCCCCCCCGCGCGGGAATTTGCCCGCCTC
>DAOQGS010000628.1:0-2393 GCA_035338675.1 Cellvibrionaceae bacterium | reverse complement strand
GCTGGCGTGAGGCGTTTATCGGCATGGCTGCTGGTGCCTTGGGCGCGGCTGAGCTGCAGCGTGGTGCTGGGGGCAGCCGCTGTGGGTTCACCGCTGATGCGCCAACCGGTAAGGTCGGTTTTGAGGTTATTAATGTTCATGCCAAAGGCCAGGGGCAGCGCATTGCGACCGGCCAAGTTGCCCTGCAGTACCAGGCTTTGGCGGCCCGGCGGCAGGGCCACTTCCAGCTCGTCATCCCCCTGGCGCAGGCTGGCCCGCTCGCCATTTAACAGGGCCAGTTGCGGCCACCAACTGGTTTGGCTGGCGGGCAAAATATAGATGCTGGGCGTTAGGGCGTGGAGCACCAGCTCCAGGCGCAGGCTATCTTCTTTCACTTGCAGAGTAACCGCCTCGATGCTCACACAATCGGGCAGGCACAAAGGCGCTTTGAGCAGCCGCTCTTTTAGCTCCTTGAGCAGCTCGGGGCTAGGCTCAGCACCTCGTAAGCTCGGCGTTTTGCCGCTGGCCTCGTCGGCCAGTGTGTCTGGCGCTGCGCTGCCGAGGCCCATAACGGCGGCCAACAACAGGAGGCTCAGGGCGCGGCCAGTGTTTACGCTGGGCAGTTTGATGCGCAGCAGGCCTGCCCCTTGCCACAAAGCGAAGGCTAAGAGCCAGGGCAAGATGGCCGCGAGCAGATAACCTGGCCGGTTGATCCAGGGCGGCACCCAGTAGAGGTGAGTGGTTTGATCGGCAGTGACCGGGCCGCTCCAACTAAGGTAGACCCGATTGTGATTCCATTGGGGTACACCGGAGCCGGTTTGGGTTTGTTGGGTTGGGTCGATTTGTTGGGATGCGCTTGGCATGGCGTAGTCTCTTATCTGGGAGCCAGCCTTCTTTGGCAGCGAAGCACGCACCCCGGTTACCACAATTTCCTCTTCACTCAACCTACCGTCAAATATGCCTGGCGCTTCTGCCATGGAAGCCAAAGGCGCGGCAGGGGCTTCGGCCATGGGCATAGGGGCCTGTTCCATTTTCCGCATGGCAAAAGTATCCTCAAACACAGACTCCATAAACCCGCCCTCCCCAGCGGAACTCTCCAGTTGTGGATAGAGTGCATAACGTACCTGGGCTATGGAAAAACTCAGCAGAATCAGCACTAGGGAGGCAAAACTCAGCCAAGCGTAGCGCTTTAGCCAGCGGGCAAAACCGCCGGATACCCAAGGCAACAGAGCAAGCACTGCCGCCAGGTTTAACCAACTGGCCACCGCCGCGCCGCTGCGCTGGTAGGTGATTAAAAGGCACAGCAAGGCCAAGGCCCCCACCCAGGGGCGCAGAATTTTGCCCAGGGCGATCACAATAATTAGCACCATAAAAATATCGAACAGGCCCCACAGGGTGACCCAAGAGCCGCTGGCCGAGTCTGCGCCGCGGGCGTACAACAGGCTCCAGCCCGGCGGCAGTGCCAGGTTCCAGCTGACCGCCGACATCTCGGCCCCCCAGGCTGAGACAGGAATTTGCCCGGCCATGGCCAGCCGCCCCTGCCCCTCAAGGCGCAGGTTGGGCTCCCGCAGCTCCACCCCGGCACTGCCGGGCACTACCTGGGTAACCACTTGGGGGCGGCTATTTACATCGGCCTTTAACAGTTCAAAGGGCTGGGCTAAATCCAGCCGGGCGGATTGTTTCATGGTGCCGGTGAGGCTATCGCTGAAGATGAGCTCTTTGCCGGCAAAATCCAGCCAGAGGTTGCGCGCCAAGCGCAGCTCGTCTTTGGCCGGGTTGGGGTTGCCGCGAAATAACTCCTCCAGCACCAAGCCCTGCCCCGGCTCCAACAAATAGGCGGGCAGCGCGCGCCACTCCTGGGGCATGGTGGTTTGTGAGGGGTCTAGGCTCGCGCCGCCGCTGACTTGTACAGTGCGTAAATGGGGCGCAGCTTCAAAACTCCATACCTCCTGGCCCGGCCAGTCTTCACTGCCTGGGGGAAGAGTAAGCGCGGGTTTGGGACTGAGGCTGTGGGAGGTAAGGCTGATGGTCCACTGGCCGGGTTTAATCTGCACCCGCAGGGCGCCGTCGGCTTCTAGTTTGGCGGGCAGGTCACTTGAGAAGGCGCGGGGGGTAAAGCCCGCCAGCAGCCAAGGGCCGAGCACCACTTCCCGCTCGGCGCCGCTCACTTCAAGTTCCAGGCGGCTGGTGAGCACCACTGGAATGCCATCGGTTAATTTGCGGAATACCTTCAGGCTCAAACTATCGCTCTGCGCTTCTTCCCCCGCTGCCTGCTCGGCAAGCCACAGGCTGCCCGCCGCCTCAAGGCTCGGCTGCTCCACGGCTTTGCCGTTCAGACTCAAGTGCACAATCGCCAGCGCCTCTGGCACCCTGAGGGTGCGGGGCAAGCTGCTCCAGCTGAAGCGGCCGCTAAG
>DAOQGS010000627.1:0-2394 GCA_035338675.1 Cellvibrionaceae bacterium | reverse complement strand
ACGCCTGTTATTTTTGGAAACCCCCTCCAACCCGCTAAATGATGTGGCGGATCTGCGCGCCTTAAGCCAATTGGCAAAACACCATAATTGCCTGCTGGCCGTTGATAATTGTTTTTGCACCCCGGCCTTGCAATTGCCATTAGCATTGGGCGCTGACTTGGTTATTCACAGTGCAACAAAATATTTAGACGGCCAGGGGCGCTGTTTGGGCGGTGCGGTTGTGGGCAGCCATGCATTGGTGAGTGAAGTATTAGGTTTTATTCGCACCTGCGGCCCCAGCATGAGTGCATTTAATGCCTGGGTTTTTAGCAAAGGCCTGGAAACCCTACGTTTACGCATGGATGCTCATTCGGCCAATGCGCTGGAATTGGCGCAGTGGTTAAACGAGCAAGACTGGGTGGAGCAGGTATTTTATGCAGGCCTTGCAACCCATCCCGGCCATCAATTAGCCAAGGCGCAGCAGCGTGGATTTGGCGGCGTTTTATCGTTTCGTGTAGTGGGGGAGCGGGCTGAAGCCTGGGCGGTGTTAAATGCCTGCCGCATTATGAGTTTAACGGCGAACTTAGGTGATACCAAAACCACCATCGTCCACCCGGCCACCACTACCCACGGGCGTTTAAGCGCTGAAGAAAAACGTGCGGCGGGGATTAGTGAAAATTTAATTCGTATTGCTGTGGGGTTAGAAAATAGTGCGGATTTAAAGGCGGATTTATTGCGTTATCGCCGTTAGTTTATTGTTCTACCGTCTGGTGTGGGCAGTTTTATTAACCCGGCGGTGCTAACCGCCGCGAGCAGTACTAAAACAAGAAAATCCGCGCATTTTCGTAAGTTTAGTGCAGCGACGGCAAATAGATCAGGACGATCTATTTTGCCGTCGGGTTAATAAGGGGCGTTATTAGCTAAGCCCCTTTTTTATGTTTGGAATTTGGCCGTATTTAGCCAGATTTATCTGTATCTAAATCGAGTCGTTTTGCCCAGCGAGGGATTTAATCGCATATGGTTTTTATGCCAGAGCTGCTTGTTTATAGCCTCAGTATTATTTTTTTACTCGCCTCAATTGTCGGCTTGGTGTGGGCCATGCGCTTGCGCACCCAATTAGCCCTTGCTCACCAAGAGTTACTACAAACACAACAGCAGGCCGACAGCCTAAGAGCGGAGCAGGCGGCTGTAGTGCATAAGTACAGCGCCTTGCAAGCGGAGCAGCAACATTTAGTGTCCCGCGCGGCGGTACTGGAAGAGCAAATTAGCGCCCGCCAGTCGCAATTAACTGATGCTAATTCCCAGCTGGTGCTGTTGCGCGAGAAAGGTGATAAACAGGCCCATCAGCTTACTCAGCTGGCCCAAGAGTTAGCGGCGGCAAAAGCGGCGGAACAGGAGCGTCAGGCTCAGCAGCGGCTGCAACAGGAGCAGTGGCACAGCCAAAAAGTCCAGCTGCAGCAGGAATTTGAAAATCTGGCCAATAAAATTTTCCGCGAGAAAGGTGAGCAATTTGCGCGCACGAGCCAAGAGCATTTAGGCCTGTTGTTAAGCCCATTTCGCGAGCAAATTAGCGAGTTTCGCCAGCGGGTGGATGCCATTCATCAGGAGACTTTTGCGGCTAATTCCGGGTTGCATGTGCAAATTCAACAATTGCAAATGCTCAATCAACAAATTACCCAGGATGCGCAAAATTTAACGCTGGCATTAAAAGGTGATAAAAAACTCAGTGGCAGTTGGGGTGAAATGCAGTTGGAGAAAACGCTGCAATTAGCCGGTTTAGTGCCGGGTGAACACTACAGCCGCGAAGTGGTGTTGCAACATGAGGACGGCGCTAGCCGCAGGCCGGATTTTATTATTCATTTGCCGGACGGCAAACATTTAGTACTCGACAGTAAGGTCTCTTTGGTGGATTACGATGCGGCCTGTGCGGCCAGCAGCGAGGACGATATTAAATTGGCTCTGGAAGCCTATGTTAAAGCGCTTAAGCGCCATATTGACGGCTTGGCCGAGCGGGATTACAGCAATTTAGTGGGTGTGCGCAGCCCTTCATTTGTGCTGATGTTTTTGCCTTTGGAGGCCGCCTATATTGAGGCGCTAAAATTCAACCGGGAATTATTTAATTACGGCTATAACAAAAATGTCATTCTGGTGGCCCACACCACCCTTATGCCGATTTTGCGCACCGTGGCGAATGTGTGGCAGCTTGACCGCAGCAGCAAAGAAGCCGAAGCCATCAGCGCGCGGGCCGGGGATATTTACAACCAGGCCTGTTTGGTGGCCGAGCGCTTATTAAAATTAGGTAAAACCCTCAGCACCGCCAATGCTCACTACAATGAAACCGTGCGCGCTTTGGCGGGTAATCAGGGGCTGCACGGTAAATTGGAGCGTTTTAAAGATGTGGCGGGCAATATTACC
>DAOQGS010000626.1:0-2410 GCA_035338675.1 Cellvibrionaceae bacterium | reverse complement strand
TGGGGGCGGTGCGCATCTACCCGGTGGAGGACGACTTTGATGCGCTCTGGTTCGGCGGCCGCCTGTGTGTGGCCCGCGCCTATCGCGGCCATCAAGCCATCGGTAAATCACTCATTAACGAAGCCGTTTCCCGCGCTATTGATCTGGGCTGCACGCGCTTTTTAGCCAATGTTCAACCGCAAAATGAAGCCTATTTTCAATCCGTTCACTGGCAGACCTTGGGTGCCATTGAAGTGGCCGGCCGCCCCCACGTGCGCATGCAAGCCGATTTAAGCGCCTATCCCTTTATGCCGAGGCACCCCTCATGAACGCTCAAGTGTCCCGTAGTACCAGCCTCGCTCAAGACCGCCAAAATACCCTGGATTGCCTGTGTGAAGAGCTGCGTGCCCTGCCGGAAATTGCCGCCAAAACCGCCATTCAACTGGCCGCGGGCTTAGCAAAGCCCGCACAGGGGCTAAGCCTTGAGCAACTTTATGCGCTGCCCGGCGATGACTGCGCGGCCTTTAAAACCGCCGATGGCTACCAGCTGCTGGCGATGGAGGGCATGTTGCCGCAGTTTGTGCAGGCGGATCCGAAGGCCGCTGGTTGGTCCTCGGTGATGGTGAATATCAGCGATATAGCCGCCATGGGCGGGCGCCCCACCGCAGTGGTGAATGCCTTTTGGCATGAGGATGCAGCAGCCAGCGGCGAATTACTTTTTCATATAAAGCGCGCCTGCGACGTATTTGGAATTACCTTTGCCGGTGGGCACAGCAGTATTCGCCCAGGCTACAGCGCGAATTTGGCGGTGGCGATTTTAGGCCAGGCGAAAAATCTGCTGTCCTGTTACCACGTAAAACCCGGCCAGCGCTTATTTATGTTGACGGATTTAACCGGCAGTTGGCATGGCAACTTGCCCTATTGGGGCTGCGTGCAGGGTAAAACCCCCGCGCAAATTCGCGCCCAGTGGAATATTCCTGCCGAATTGGCCGAAGCAGATTTAGCCGTGGCGGCAAAAGATATTAGCAACGGCGGAATTTTAGGCACTTTAATCATGATGCTGGAATTAACCGGCTGCGGCGCCATCGTTGATTTAAGCGCAATTGCCAGCCCAGGCGGCGAAATGCTGCGCTGGCTGCGTGCCTTTCAAAGTTTTGGTTTTTTGTTAGCGGTAGAACCGGACAAAGTCTCCGCGTTAATTAATTATTTTCAACACTCCCATTTAAGTTGTTGCCCGATTGGCAGTTTTACCGATGACGGCATTATTCACTTGGATTACTTAGGTGCCGCCGCGCAATTTTGGGATGTGCGCCAACAACCTCTTACCGCTATGGGCGGCACCTGCGCTTTTGGAGGAAATAATGCCCTCGGTTAATTTTCACGTGCTCTGGCCCGATGGACAAAGCGCTACTTATTATTCGCCCTCGACCATTGTGCACGAACATTTCACGGCAGGGGCGCACTACAGCCAGGAAGAATTCGCCAGCCGCGCTCGCGCTGCACTGGATGAGGCGTCTGAGCGGGTGTATAAAAAATTTGGTTATTACTGTACGGCGGCTATGGCGGAGCAGGAAAAAATAGACGGTAAATTGCGGCAACTGCGCGAAGAGCAGATTAGCGGCTCGGTACAGCTTGCGCGGTTTAGTTAAATAAATTATGCGGCTGTGTGTGAGGTATCGCGCAAAGGCATCTCGTTCCCACGCTATGAGTGGGAACGCAGGTGAGAACAAATAGGGTGAATTTTAGAGGCGATTTTAAATTAAATATTTTGTAATTGTTGAGTGTCTTTTAGCTGGGCTAGCCCTTTAGTCCTCGCCCGCAGCGATAAATACAGGTTGTTTCAGACACGCCGTGAACACATCCCTGTGGGCTCGTCAAAAAGGTCCCTCTTTTTGACGGTCTGAAACAACCTGTATTTATCGCAGCTACACCGCGAGCGACCTATGCAAAATGGTTTAAGCGCACTGTGCTCGTTTCTCGTTCTCACGCTCTGCGTGGGAATGTATAGGGATTAATTTGGCAGCGTAAAGTAATAATTGTAAATGCGATCCTACATCGAGCGCGGGTGAGATTAAAACCGTAGGTTGGTGGTGAGCTTCGCGAACCCCAACATTCCATGTGGCAGCAGGCAAGATGCGCAGTAAAAAATCGATACGGCAGAGTAATTTATGTCTCGTTCCCACGCTCCGCGTGGGAATGCATAGAGATTGGTTTGTACAGGTTCGCTCAGAAGATTAAATACGCGTTCCCACGCAGAGCATGGGAACGAGAGTAAACCATTTTTTTGTAACAACACAGTGCATCTCCTGCCTGTGCAGGCGACAAATTTTTGAGGATCTAGCCAGGCGGCATCATCGGTTCGCGGTGCAGCAGTGGTGAATACAGGTTATTTCAGACCGTCAAAAAGAGGGATCTTTTTGACGAGCCTACA
>DAOQGS010000625.1:0-2414 GCA_035338675.1 Cellvibrionaceae bacterium | reverse complement strand
CACACAGCCTGGCCGAGCAAGCCAAAAATCCTGGCACCCTGATGTTTGAAGTGCCGCTACCAAGTGCTGAGGGTTGGATAACCTTATCCGCCCAATTAACCCCCCTCCAACACGCACAGGTGGATGACGATGGCGCAAGCGAAAAAAATGCTCGTGCACCGACGGCAACCTGGCGTTTATTCTTGGAATTTAATTTACCGCAAAATGGACTTTTGGCCGTGCAGTTTTTGTGGCAACCGGGGCTACTGCGCGGCAAAGTATGGGCGAATCAACCTAAACTCAAACACCAATTAAAGGATCAGTTAAAAAAATTAAAACAAGCCTTGCAAGCAGGTGGTATAAATGCCGAGCAGCTAGCCTTTAGCGACGAGCCCATAAACAAACCTGCCCCGCCCATCAACCAACCTTTAGTCGACGTACAAACCTGATGGAAACTGTATTGCAAAAAGCCGTGGCATTAATTTACGACGGCAAAGGCGCCCCCCAAGTTAGCGCAAAAGGCTCTGGCGATGACGCACAGGCGATTATCGAATTGGCACAAAAGGCCGGGGTGCCCCTATGCGAAAATGCACCGCTCGTCGATTTGTTATCAAGGTTAGAGCTAGGCGATGAAATACCCCAAGAGCTTTATATTGCCGTGGCACATATCATTGCCTTCGCCTACCAAATAAGCCAAAAAGCCGCACCTAATGTACAGGAAAAAACTATTATGCCCGGCCCGCAGCTGTAGCTACGGCCGTCGATAGAGTCGATAAAAAAGTTTCAAGCATAAAAAAAGCGAGCCTTAGCTCGCTTTTACCTGTGGCAATATTTAAATATTAAGCCGGTTCTGCATTCAAAACCAAAGTATCCTTCGCCACATCCACGCCAATAGTAACTACGCCACCAGCGGTAGATAAGGACCCAAACAACACCATCTCTGCCAAGGGTTTTTTGATTTTCTCCTGGATAATACGCGCCATGGGACGAGCACCCATTTTTTCATCATATCCATTCACCGCCAACCACTGTTTCGCCTCGTCGCTAATATCGAGAGTAACCTTTTTGTGATCCAGCTGCGATTGCAATTCCATCAGGAATTTCTCCACCACAGTTTTAATAACATCCATGCTCAGCGCGCCGAATTGGATAATAGAATCCAAACGGTTTCTAAACTCGGGTGAGAAAGTTTTCTTAATCACTTCCAAAGCGTCAGTGGTGTGATTTTGTTTGGTAAAGCCAATAGAAGCTCTGCCGCCAGCTTCCGCACCCGCGTTGGTGGTCATAATTAAAATAACATTGCGAAAATCCGCCGCACGGCCATTGTTATCGGTTAACTTGCCGTGATCCATCACTTGCAGCAGCAAATTAAATACATCTGGGTGGGCTTTTTCAATTTCATCCAACAATACAACCGAGTGTGGATGTTTAGTCACCGCATCGGTCAACAAGCCACCTTGGTCAAAACCCACATAGCCGGGAGGCGCACCAATTAGACGGGAAACGGTATGGCGCTCCATATATTCAGACATATCAAATCGAATTAGCTCAACCCCCATGGCCTTGGCTAGTTGGCGACATAATTCGGTTTTACCCACACCCGTGGGGCCTGCAAATAAGAATGAACCTATGGGTTTCTCGCCTGTGGTTAATCCTGCGCGGGACAATTTAATCGCCGAGCCTACTGCATCAATGGCTTCTGGCTGACCAAATACCGTCATGCGCAACACGTCTTCTAACTTGGCTAACTGCTCCTTATCGCTAGAAGAGACGGTTTTAGCGGGAATACGGGCAATTTTGGCAACCACATCTTCAATATCTTTAACAGTGATTTGTTTTTTGCGCTTGCTGGCTGGCAGCAATAATTGATGGGCGCCCGCCTCATCAATAACATCTATGGCTTTGTCCGGCAAAAAGCGGTCGGTAATATATTTAGCCGATAACTCAGCTGCCGCACGCAAGGCACCATCGGCATACTTCAGGCTAAAGTGCTGTTCAAAGCGGCTTTTCAGGCCTTTTAAAATCTTATAGGTGTCATCCACAGTGGGCTCAACCACATCGATTTTTTGAAAACGGCGACTAAGCGCGCGGTCCTTATCAAACACACCGCGATACTCTTGAAAGGTTGTAGAACCTATGCAACGCAATTCACCGGACGACAATAAAGGCTTCAATAAATTAGAAGCATCCATTACACCGCCGGAAGCAGCGCCTGCACCGATGATGGTATGAATTTCATCGATAAATAAAATGGCATTTTTGCGTTTTTTAAGCTCCGCCAACAAACCTTTAAAGCGTTTTTCAAAGTCGCCGCGATATTTGGTGCCCGCTAATAAAGAACCCAAATCTAGGGAGTAGACCACGCTGCCGTGCAAAATATCAGGCACTTCATTGTCGATAATTTTCTTTGCTAAGCCTTCGGCTATGGCGGTTTT
>DAOQGS010000624.1:0-2415 GCA_035338675.1 Cellvibrionaceae bacterium | reverse complement strand
GGCGAGCCTGCCACCCCTCCAGGGGAGGGGAAATCGGGCACTGCGGTTTATAGGTTCAACTTTTAACTGCATGCCTGTGCTTTCAAAGGAGGGGTTTTTGGCCTTGCTCGCATCCGCTCATGTTGAATTAGAAAAGCCTGGGGCCTTTATCCACCGGCAAAAAAAGCCTGAGTGTTTGCTCAGGCCCGGATCACGCTATCCGCTAGGGTCAATTTTTACTCGTGAGAGGCCTGTGAAAAGGCAGGGGGCGGCTGCTGGCTTCTGTTGCTTGAGGCGGTGCTGCAAGGGGTTTTGCCGCTTCGGCAGGCTCATTGGTTAGGACGTCCGTGGCGGCAGGTTCAGCCGCAGTTGTACTGGCGCCGTCGCCCTTGGTGCTTTGGTCAGCAGGTTTTACCTCTGGGCTTTTAGGGTACTTAGTCTGCTCTGAGCCGTTGCTATCCCGCTCAGGTTTGCTTGTATAGGGCGCCTTAGTGGGTGCGGGTACAGCGGGTTTGGCGCCCTCCACTGGGGCCGCTTCGGTTTTGTGGGGTGGCACAGGCACCGGCGTGGTCACAGGGCTTTGCACCGCAGGGCTCTGCACAGGCAGTGACGGTTTCTCACCGGGTTTAGGGCCTTTGCCGCCCGTTGCCGGGCTTGCGGTAATTTGAATGCTGCTGGCCTTAAAGGTATTAAAGCCGCCGTCATCCACCATCACCCCGAACACGGTGACAAACTTGCCCGCCGCTTTCTGCACAAATTGCTCTTTGCTGATCGGCGCGGTGTTGTCGTAAAACTGAGTGCTTTCCCCCAGCAGTACCGTCAGCTGTGGCTCTAATTGGAAGGCGTCGGCATCGTCTTTAAGTGGGGTTTTTTGCACAAAGCCGAGCACTTTTTTCTCCACATCCAGCTGCGGGCGATCCTCCCGCTCAATGCTGGTGACCACCTGGTTGCTGCCCTCTTGGTGGCCGGTGAGTACCACAAAATCATCCACCCGCAGGTTGGCGAATTTCATGCGATCCCCCGCCATGCTCAGCTCGCTGTCCACCCGGGTGGCGGCGGTGAGTTTCAGCCAGCTGCCCTGCACCAGGATCTCGCCGCCTTCAAGGCTCATATTGCGGATATCGCTGATGGGGCCTTGGATTTTCCACTCCACATCGGCCAGCAGGCTGATTTTATCGGCCACTAATTTGCCATCCTGCAGGTGGCCCACAATGGTGGCGCGGGCATTTAAGCGCAGGTCAGAGGCTTTAGCGCGCTCATACACGGTGGCGCTGCTGGTGGTTACATCGAAGTTGCCGAGGGTGAAATCCCTGGCGGAGACAAAGCGGGTAATCAGGCCGGTTTGGGTGATCAGCTGGCCCTGGGGCAACTGGGGTTTTTGCTCCAACTCGATGGCATTCGATTGCAGCGTGCCGTTCACCACACTGGCGCCGCGCACAATTACCCGCTGGCCGTTGGCCAGTTCAGGCAGGCTGCTGGCCTTGGCAAAGCTCACGGTAATGTTATTGATGCGGAAGGTCTTCGCCGCCAGGTCGAGATCGGATACAGGGCCTGCCAACTCTTTGGTGGCGGTTTGCATCAGGCCTACGCGGGTGGCTATGACTTCCCCGGCGGCATTTAAGGGGCCGGATACCTCAACCTGTTGGCCGACGCGAATGCCGTTGATATCCCGGGGTGAAAAGGCAAAATCCAGGGCGGTATCGTTGGTGAGGTGCACGGTTTGGCCCAAAACCACAAAGGTCTCCGCCAGCAGGTCCACGCTGCTCACCGCGCCGATCACATTGGGTTGGAAATAAATCAGCTTGGCCACGCCCTCTTTGCCATCGGCGCTGGTGGTGCCCTCTAAGTGAATATAACTGCCCACGTTCAGTTCGGCCTCGGTAGCGCGCACGCCGCGCACCCAGAACTCAGCATGTTCGGTGTTGTAGTGCACGCCGTTGACGATCACGCTGCCAAAGCCATTGATAGGCCCGGATACCACCGCGATGGCCGGTGCCCCAGAGCCGTCGATGCCCGCATTGCCGCCGCCCCCGCCACCACCGCAGGAGAGCAAAGCGCAGAAGACTAAAAGCCCCAGACCGGAGCGAAACGAAGTGGGCAACATGCTTATGCCTCGTGATTGTCGTGTGATTTGTGAATGGCATACACACCCACCCCCAAGCGAATTTTGGGTGCTGTTGGGAGTGTGGTGTCGTCGGTTTCGTGGGCGCTCAACCAATCATCCACGCGTTCTAAGAAGGCCTGGCCCTCTTTATCTAAAAAGGCCTTAAAGGCTTTTTGATGTTTAGGGTCAACCTGGTTATTGCTGGCGCGGCGCTCAAAGCGCGGGATTTTTTTGCCATTGGCGCCGCTGCCGTAGAGGTTGTGAAACAGCGTATCGGCCAGCTCATTAATGACAGAACCCGCCCGCAGTATGGCGTCTGGGTCGGTGTGTAC
>DAOQGS010000623.1:0-2416 GCA_035338675.1 Cellvibrionaceae bacterium | reverse complement strand
CCAGCCCTCCCCTTGAATAGGGGAGGGAGCCAAAAGCCTTGAAAACAAGCAAAATTACTTCATTTAAGGCTTTTTAGCTCCTCCCCCTTGCAAGGGGGAGGTTGGGTGGGGGTTCCTGGTTGCGGGCAAAATCTCCCGTAGACATAGGTTCTGTAGCCTAGATGGAGCGCAGCGCAATCCGGGGTCTATCAGAAATCCCAGATTCTCGTTCCCGAGTTTTGCGTGGGAACGAGAATTAATCAGTGGGAGCAAGCTGAATTAAAATAAATCCTCAATAGATAAATACCGCTCGCCGGTATCGTAACTAAAAATTAACACCTTGCTGCCCGGCGGCAATTCGGTTTGTTTTTGCTCCAAGGCCGCTAAGGTGGCGCCTGAGGAAATACCGATAAAAATGCCTTCTTTTTTCGCGCACAGGCGCGCTTTAGCAAAAGCATCTTCCTCCGCTACCAGTAAAATCCCATCCAGAATAGATTTATTTAACACGCCCGGCACAAAACCTGGGCCTAGGCCCTGTAAGCGGTGGGGGCCTTTTTCGCCGCCGCTGATGACCGGGGATTTCGCCGGTTCCACCGCAAAGGTTTGCATTTTTGGAAAGTGTTGTTTGAGCACTTCGCTCACACCGGTGAT
The DNA here is from genome assembly GCA_035338675.1 of Cellvibrionaceae bacterium. Taxonomy (GTDB): domain Bacteria; phylum Pseudomonadota; class Gammaproteobacteria; order Pseudomonadales; family Cellvibrionaceae; genus CAMCXE01. The sequence goes on along the minus strand of DAOQGS010000623.1, from coordinate 1,786 downwards.
ATGGCCGCCGGTGCCAATACCGGTAATTAAATAATCAAAACCTTCTGGGAAATCCTGCAGAATTTCTTGGGCGGTGGTGCGGCGGTGCACTTCTGCATTGGCGCCGTTATTAAATTGTTGCGGCATCCAAGAATTAGGATGTTCGTTTAATAATTCATTGGCTTTGGCCACCGCGCCGCTTACACCTTGCTCTTTAGGTGTTAACACCAATTCTGCCCCCAAGGCTTGCATATATTTGCGCCGCTCGATGGACATGGATTCGGGCATGGCAATAATTAACCGGTAGCCTTTCACCGCACACACCATCGCAAGGCCAATGCCGGTATTGCCGGAGGTGGGTTCAATAATGACCGTTTGCGCATTAATTAAGCCGCGCGCTTCCGCGTCTTCAATCATTGCCAGCGCAATACGGTCTTTAATACTGCTGCCGGGGTTAAAGTGCTCAAGCTTCATCCAGACTTCAATATCCGGGCGAAATAAATGATTGATGCGCACGTGGGGGGTATTGCCGATGGTCTGCAAAATAGAGTTGGCTTTCATGGGGTCTGCCTGTGTTGGGGTTGAGTCAGGAAATTAAGCATAAAAATGCGTGTGCCTCTGGAGCTTGAGCGCCTGCGCTGCACACTGGGCGAGGGGAGTGTACGCCTAATTGGAGCGCTTTCGGTACTCTCATCGCCCTGGCCGTATAGCGATAAAACTGCTTATATCACAGCGCAAACTTTCTGCCGGTGCGCATTTATGGCTGGACCTATTCGTTCTGGGCGGGAAGTGGCCTACATATAACCGCGCCCAAATTTATTACCCCTTAACTCGGCAAAGATCGCTGGTACATGGGGATTACATAAATCAGTTGGGAAATGTTTTGCACCCAAGGTCAAACCAGTTCACTCCCTGGCCATATTCGTTTGAACGTCGCTTGCTCAAATTGGCCCTGCAGGTTAGCGTGCTGGCCCCGCTTCTGGCTTTTGTTAGAACTTTTTTGAGCCTACCCATGCTGTTTAAACCGAGAATACCCGCCGATCAGCCAAAACTTAATTGGGTGGAATCCCCTTGGCTGCGCCAGCCGCGTATGGCGCGTTGGTTGATGGGCTCGCGCACTTGGTATCGGCAGATTTTAAAGCCCAGTTGTACGGCCTTTGCTCAACTGCTCAAGCAGCCGGTGCCTGCACAAGCGGCGGTTTTGGATGCCGGGTGTGGGGAGGGCTTGGCGTTTAAATTAATTGAGCGGTATTTTCAGCCGAGGATTATCTTCGGTTTGGAGATCGATAAGGATTGTATTGCCAATGCGATTTCCCGCGCGGGGCGGCTAAAAACCCCCACCCATGTAATGCAAGGGGATGTGGCTTTGGCGTCTTTTAAAGATGAAACCTTCGATATTATTTTCGCCCATCACCTTGTGCAGTACAGCGAGGATCAAACCGCTTTAGTGCACAAAATGGTGGCCCTCTTAAAGCCCGGTGGGATTTTAATGTCGGCGGAGTTTTGCCGCGTATTTACTCAATCCTGGCGCGCGAAAATAATATTTCGCCATCCTGCCGCTACACAAAAATCGGCGCAGGAATATGTGCAGTTGATGACCCAGGCCGGTTTGTGTGTGGATGATCAGGAGTGCCAATATTTAAGGCCCTGGTGGGCGCGGCGCCTGTGGGGGCTGGCGCAAAAGCTGGGGTTTAAGGGCGGGGAGCCCGCCGCTGTTCTGTTTATTGCGCGCAAGCGAGCAGCTCAGCCTTAAACCTAAAAACCGCAGTTGAACTCTACTACGGCCGCCTAATACTTGAATCTGCAC
>DAOQGS010000622.1:0-2419 GCA_035338675.1 Cellvibrionaceae bacterium | reverse complement strand
TGCCGCTCTGCTGGGCGTGTGCTTGCACGGCGCCCTGGCGGATGCTTTGGTCGCGGGCAATTGTCATTTCGGCCACAGCGCGGGTGATTTGATCGGCGCGCTTCCCCAAGTTTGCGCCGGTTGGGAGGCCCAGTAAGTGTCCATCCCCGAAGTGCGTTTGTTTTTAGCTGATGAAGCCGCCACCGACCGCGCTGGCCAAAGTCTGGCCCAGGCCCTGCAGACAGGGGGCTTGGTGTATTTGGAGGGCACCCTCGGCGCGGGCAAAACCCATTTGACCCGCGCCCTGCTGCGGGCATTAGGCCACCAAGGCGCGGTTAAAAGCCCCACCTACACCCTGGTGGAGCCCTATGAATTGGCGGCCCTCAAGGTATTTCATTTCGATTTGTACCGCCTGGCGGACCCGGAAGAGCTGGAGTTTATGGGTATCCGCGATTATTTCGCCCCTGGGCACTTGTGCCTGGTGGAGTGGCCCAGCCGCGGGGCGGGGGTTTTGCCCGCGCCTGATCTCACCCTCCAGTTGGCCCCCCAAGGGCAGGGCCGCAGCCTCTGCGCCAGTGCTGGCAGCTCCATAGGTGCAGCGGCATTGCAGGCCCTAGCCGGAATCTCCCCATCGCTATGATGCGTTTTGCGATTCAGCTTATTCTGTGGTGGGCTTTGGCCGCTAGTTCCCAGGCGGGCCAATTGCTGGCGGTGAAGGCTGAACCTGAGTTCGATACCCTGCGCCTGTCCCTGGAGCTGTCGGCCCCCACCCAGTTTCGGTATTCCCTGTTGGACAAACCTGACCGCTTGGTGGTGGAGCTGATTGCCACTGAGGCCAGCAGCAGCTTTAACCCCGCCACCCTGAAGGCGCCGCCGGTCAGCAGCCTGCGCCACAGCCTCAATGGCAAAAACTTAAAACTGGTGTTTGAGCTGGACAGCTCAGCCCTGGTGAAGGCGTACAAACTGCGGTCTGGCCAGCAGCAACCGGACCGGGTAGTGTTGGAATTATCCGGCTTTAAGGCCGTGGGTGTACGCAAAGAGAGCAGCACCGATAAAGCAGCCGCAGAGGAAAAACAACCCTCGGCGAGTAAAGAGCCCGTTGTGGCCAAGGACCCTTCAGCGCGAAAAGAGCCTTCAGCTCAACAAGAGCCGTCAGCGCAGAAGGAGCCTTCCGCTAAAAAAGAGCCTTCAGCCAAAAAAGAGCCCTCAGCGCAGAAAGAGTCTTCAGCGCCCAGAGAGCCCTCAGCGCTAAAAGACACTCCAGCAGACAAAGGCAGTGCCGCAAAAGAGCCTGTTACAAAACCGGCCAATGCCGAGCAGGCCGGCGCCGACAAACCCGCCGCAGCCAAGCCCGGCACTAAATCGAGCCCGCGCACCTTAGAGAGCGCCCCAGTGCCGCAAGTCGTCGCGTCTAAAGCCGAATCCAGTTCCGGGCAGGCGAGCCCCGCGCAGGAGGTTTCCGTCAAGGAGAACCCCAGGCAGGAGAGCCAGCCCCCCATTCGCGGCCGCAAAATTATCGTCGCCCTAGACGCCGGCCACGGCGGCAAAGACACCGGCGCCGTGGGCGCGCGCGGCGTGCGGGAGAAAGATGTGGTGCTGGCCATAGCCCGGGAGCTGGCCAATTTGTTGAATCAAGACGGCCGCTACAAGGTGGTGATGACCCGCGCGGGGGACCAGTTTATTCCCCTCAAAGGCCGCCGGGATAAGGCCCGCAAGTTGAAGGCGGATGTATTTATCTCCATCCACGCCGATGCCTTCGTGACGGCTCAGGCCAAAGGCGCCTCGGTTTTTGCGCTCTCCCAGCGCGGCGCTACCAGTGAAATGGCGCGGTTTCTGGCTGAGCACGAAAACAGTTCGGACCTGCTCGGCTCCGTGGGTGGCGTAAGCCTCGGGGACAAAGATGAGGTGCTGGCCGGTGTATTGGTGGATCTATCCATGACGGCGACCCTTGCCAACAGCCTGGACTTGGGTGGCCGCGTTTTAAAAGAACTGGGCCGCATGGCCGAATTACACAACCGCAGCGTGGAGCAGGCGGGTTTTGTGGTGCTCAAATCCCCGGATGTGCCGTCGATCCTGGTGGAGACAGGCTTTATCTCCAACCCGGAGGAGGCCGCCGCTCTCAACTCCCCCGCCTACCGGCAAAAACTCGCCCAGGCCATTTATCGCGGGGTGAACAGTTATTTTGCAACCCAAGGCCCCGCCCTGGCGCAGCCCGCAAGCACAGAGCCCTCGGCTCCCCAACCAAGCCCTATACCCGCCGCCAGCGTGCGGCCCGATACCCCGAAAATCGACCCGCGGGCCGACAGCCGAGCGCAGCGACTTAGCCCTGTGCAGCCCAAAAACTCAGTACAGCCGAACCGAGCGCCAGCGGATAACCGAGCGGGCAGCCCGGCCCCCGCCAAACCCACAGCACAAAACCATCGGGTGGAAAAAGGCGATA
>DAOQGS010000621.1:0-2430 GCA_035338675.1 Cellvibrionaceae bacterium | reverse complement strand
GGCCTAAAAAGCCAAATATCTGTGCTTTTTCAATGGCTAAATTCAAGTTATTTACCGCCCGTGTGCCGCCGAACTGCCGGCTTAAGCCGCGCGTGACGATGGCGTAATTATCGGCTGCTGGCATTGCTGCGCTATTGGTCATGGTTTTACCCATTGCACAGGCAAACCGGCAGGAATTTTTTTATTGCCAGCGGGGATGCTTACCTCGGTTAAATACACCAAGCGGGCGCCGCTCTTTTTGGTTTAAGGCAAAGTACGGCGTAAAAGCGGCTTCCTGGGCGATGCTGCGCACAATGCCCTGTACGGGTTGCGCAAGGCCGCTGATGTGCAGGGTGAGTGAATCGCCAATGGCGAGGTTGGCGCGCTGTTGCTCAGGGATATACAAGCGACCATAGGCTTGTTCGCCCTGCAATAAGGTGCCGAGTAGGGCGCCAGGGGCGACGCGCTCGCCGACGCGATAGGGCAGGGCGTCAACCTGCCCGTCGCTGGGGGCGGTTATGGATAATTCCGCCAAGCGCTGGCGCTGTAATTCAACCGCAGCGGCGGCGGCCGCTACCCGGGCGCGGCCCTGGGCGAGCTGCTCGCTGCGGCTGCCCGCTTTTAATAAATCCAGAGTCTGTTGGGCGGCGTTTACCTGCGCTTCTGCGCGCGCCTGTTCGGTGGTGAGGGAGTCTAAATCGCTTTGGCTGAGCATATTGGCCTGCCGTAAGCTACGGCCCCGCGCCGCCTGCGCGGCGGCGTTGTGGGCGCGGGCAGTGGCCTCCTGCACTTGAGCTGCGGCGGCGGCAATGGCTTGCACCCGTGTGCCCTGGGTTAATTCCTCCAGGGCGGCGCTGGCTTCGTGTAATTGCGCGGTGGCGAGGTTTAATTGCGCCTGGGCGCGCTGGGTGTCCTGTTGAATGAGTAGCGTGCCTGCCTTCACCCATTGCCCTTCCTGCACTGGAATAGCCGTAATCACTTCATTGGCGCTAGCGGTGAGGCGCACCAGGTCGTATTCCGTGCTGCCAAAGGCTATTTCCTCCGTATTATTCTGGCAGCCGGCAATTAACACGAGTAATAACAACCAAGCCCGTGGCATGGGTAACCTCTTAATGGACAGGTAAGTGGGGAGTGTCGCGCTTGTTAAGCCCGCGAGAATAAGGGCTAGGCAGCGTTTGATTGTAAGCGGATTTTAATCCTGTAGCGGTTTAATGATCTGGCTGAGGTCAAAAAAATATTCGGGTAATTTGCCTACTTATTAAATGCAGGCGATTGCCAATAGCTGCATCGAGTAATCATTAAATACCCATATCAACTGCTATGCTGCAGAGTAAGACTTAGGCGGAGCCAATATCATGTCATTTAGTTTGGCGCAGGCCCAGCGGCTGAAACAGCAGTTGGGTATCTTTGAGGCCGCAAAGGGCCAAGAGGCCAGCGCTGAGGCGGTTGCTTACGGGCGCTTTTATGGGCTGGATCAGGTAGGCGCCCAGCATTATGCGGCGGGTTTTTATCAGCCCAAAGGTGTGCTGCGCAAATGTGGGCGGCTGATGACCCATTATTGGCGCAGCCCACAGGCGGCTAAAAGCCATGGCACTATTTGTTTAGCGCCAGGTTTATTTGACCACGCCGGGTTATTTGCGCCCTTAATTAAATTTTGCCTGGCCGAAGGCTTTGATGTGGTGTGTATTGAAATGCCCGGCCACGGCTTAAGTGACGGCCAATACTGCGCCATCGATAGTTTTTTCACCTATGGCGCCATTTGGGAAGCCTTTATTTTGCAGCAGGCGCTGAATTTAACGGCGCCTTTTATAGGCCTTGGCCAAAGCACCGGTTGCACCGGCCTTACGGCGCTAGGATTAAATCCGGCTGGCCCCCTCTGCGGCAGTATTTTTTTCAGCCCACTGGTGCGCCCACAACACTGGTTAAAAGTGCAAACCACCTATTTTGCGCTGGGTAATTTTCTGCAAAAAATTGCCCGCGGCCTGCGCATTAATTCCCATCACGAGCCGTTTAATCAGCTGTTGCTGCAGGATCCCTTGCAGCCACAATTTTTATCCGTGCAGTGGGTGCGCGCCCTAATGGCGTGGGTGGACGCTTTAGATGACTGGCCGGGCGCACCGAGTGCCCAGCCTGTGTGGATATTCCAAGGCAGCGGCGATGAAGTGGTGGATTTTGAGTGGAATCTCACCTGTTTAACCAGCCGTTTTGCCCGCGCGCATGTGCACATGATCGAGGGCGCCAAACATCATTTGGCCAACGAAGCGCCGGAATTTACCCGCACACTCTGGCCTGCGGTGGCAAGCACCCTGCACAAACTGCGGGCGACAACGGTGGAGAATTAATAGGAAAGTGGGGTCGGTTTTTGCAATAATACCGCGCACATTCCCTCCATAGGATTTTCCATGCCTGATTTTCAGTACGACTTTCTAGTGATCGGAGCGGGCCCTGCCG
>DAOQGS010000620.1:0-2432 GCA_035338675.1 Cellvibrionaceae bacterium | reverse complement strand
CCCATTACCCAGCGCCCGGGGGCAAGGTCAAACTGGCCGCCGCCTGGTTAATTGAGCAGGCTGGCTGTAAAGGGCAGGCCTATCAGGGCATCACTGTCCACGCCCAGCAGGCTTTGGTATTAACCAACCCCGAACGGCGCCCGCGCACAGACGTACTCGCCTGTGCGGCCATTATTGCTAAAAAAGTGGCAGAGGGTTTTGGTATTGAATTGGAAATTGAACCGCAATTGCTCGGTTAAGGGATCGGCAAAAAATAGCCCACAAACTATTGCGTTCGGGAATTACTCTTCGCCGCTTTTAACAATCCGGCAACTCCACTATGCCCCAGTAGGAATGCAGCATGGCAATTAAGCGTGTAAAGCCGTTATCGGATTGTTTTTTAACTATGTAACCCGCCACATTGCGCTGATATGACTTGGCCTTGTCATCCTCGGCTTGGGAGGTGGTCAGCATAAAAATTAATGAGCTGGCCAGGGTTGGGTCGGCGCGCACCTTGGAGAGCATTTCAAAGCCGTTCATACGCGGCATATTGATATCTAATAACACGATATAACGCTGCCCCGCTTTAATCAGCCGCCGCAGTAGTTCCAAACCCTCCACGCCGTCGTGTGCGCGCACTAAGGGGTTGGATAAATTCTGTTTTTTTAACGTGCGTTGAATGGACAGGGCATCTACATCGTCATCATCTACCAGCAGAATTGTCACATCGCGATCGAGGTTTGTGTTCAACATTGCTTACATCTCCTGGGGAGTGGGTTGATGAATATCCGGCCAAGTGAAATAAAACCAGCTGCCGGATACTCCGTCGGATTCAACGCGAATAGTACCACCGCGCCCTTCCACCGTCTTCTTAACTAAGGCCAGCCCAATACCGCTGCCCTCAACCACATCGCGGGGCTTGAGGGTTTGAAACATAGTAAATATTTGCTGGTGGTGTTCAGGGGCTATGCCTGCGCCGTTGTCGCCGACACCGAATTCATAACCGCCCTTGCGCTTTTGCGCTTCGATATAAATTTCTATCGCCCCGCCTGGGTGATGTTTTATGGCGTTGCCAATTAAATTGCGGAAAATCACCTCAAGCGGCGCTTTATGTGTGGTGAACACAGGCATGGGGGATAGGTATTTAAGCCGGGCCGATTTATTGACGGCAATTAAATCAAAAATGTCGTCAATCAGGGCGCGGCTATCCACCAGGCTGTTATCGCCAGTGCTGCGCCCAGCGCGTGAATACTCCAGCAGATCATCCAGCAATTTTTCCATGCGTTTAATACGATTTTGCATGAGGGCTAAATGTTTTTGCGTGGTGTCATCTAATTGGCCCTCTAAATCTTCGGCAATCCAGCTGGCTAATTGGTCGATACCGCGCAGGGGCGATTTTAAATCGTGGGAGGCGATATAGGTAAAGCTATTTAATTCCGCATTTATAGCCGTCATCTCGCGCAATAATTTTTGTTGGTGCTGCTCGGCTTTTTTGCGCTCGGTAATATCAAGGTTAACGCCGTAGAGTTTTTGCGCGGCGCCTGTGGCATCGCGCAGCACAAACGCCTGGGCTTTGATGTAACGCACCGCGCCATTGGGGTGAATAATGCGAAATTCGGTATCAAACGGCGCGGGGCCTTGAATACTTGCCTGCAGGGCCTGCTCGCTGGGCTGTAAATCGTCCGGGTGTACTGCATCGGCCCATAGGGAATAGGGCTGTGCCGATGCTGGTGTATTTTCAACGCCGTAAATACGGTACATGGTGTCATCCCACTGCAGGGTTTGGCTGGCCAAATCATAATCCCAAAACCCAAGGCCTGCTGCGCTGGCGGCTAAACTAAAGCGCGTATTGGCATGCAGCAGTATCTCTGCATTTTTTTTAATATGGGTTAAATCAATAATGGTGGCTAATACATTCAGGCCACCCGAGCCGGGTAAGGTGTTAAGGCCTATTTCAACGGGAAATTTACTGCCGTCTTTACGATAGGCAAACAATTCCATGTTTCTGCCCATCGGCCGGGAGGTTGCGCTGGCCAAATAAGCAGTACGGTGGGATGAATGCTGTGTGCGGTGTTGCGGGGGCACTAATAATTCCACGGCATTGCCGATTAATTCCTCCTGCGAATAACCGAACAGGTGTTTCACCTGCTGGTTGGCGCGGATAATAGTGCCGTTGGCATTAACAATAATAATCGCCTCTGGCATGGACTCAATAATTAAATCAGCGTAATCAAGGCTTGTTTGTAAACGGGCATTGTTGTCGAGAATTTCCTTATCCCGCACAATTATTTTATGCCGCATAATCTCCAGTGCTAAGGCCAACCCTTCCACCTCCGGCACATTAATCTTGGGCATTACCGCGGTGTAATCGCCATCACCTAGGGCGTGGGCAACGGAGCTTAATTGTATTAAGGGTGCTATCAGCCTGCGTACATAACCATAAATTAGTACCG
>DAOQGS010000619.1:0-2438 GCA_035338675.1 Cellvibrionaceae bacterium | reverse complement strand
ATTCTCGTGGGTGTAGCGAAAGCTGCTGACTTTTACATCTTTGTGCGCAGAAATGGCTGGGCCTACATTATTTAAAATGCCCACTAAATTGGAGCCGGGGGACTGGTTGGCGCCGCCCAACTTAGCCTTGAGGGTTTTAACCGGGTCCACCACATTGCCCGCGCCGGGAATGATCTGGCGGTAAAAACCATCGCGCTCGGCGACATACTGCCGATATTGTTTGCGCGAGGTAGTCAGCTCTAGGGTGGCGGCCAACATGGCCAAACCAAAGGCTATCACGGCAGCGGCAGCGGGAATGCGCCACTCCTTAAACCACTGCGCAAACGGTAATTTGCGCGCTAAAGGCCCCTGGCGAAAATCGATGGCGGGCTTGGCCTGCACCAATACATAGTCCCAAAAACCGCCGATTTCCTCACTGATACGGGAATTAACGGGCTTCAAGGGAGCCTCTAAATCATCATCGTCCGCCTCGTCCTGTTCAGCAGGCTCAGCGCTAGCCTCAGCGGCGAGCGCTAAAACAGACTCCGGCAACAGCGCTTTAAGTTCGGCAAGTTCGGCCTCGCCTTCTGCCACCAGCACTAAACGGGGCGGCTCTCGTTCGGCGAAGAGAGATTTGAGCACCAACGGCGCCAGGGCCAGCTCCACACAAAAGCCGCTGCCTTGATCGTCCGCCAGCATCAATTGATCGTGTTCAAGAATCAGCGTGAAGCTACCATCCTCGCGGGCCAGCTCCAAATAATCCACCAGCACGCGCTGCACCAAGGCGCCCCGGGATTCGAGGGCGTCAATCGAGGCGCGGGCGTATTCTTCATTGACGTAACAGAGGGTGAGCGCACCGTCTTTAACTGGGCTATAGGCAAATACCAGGTCATCAAGGCTATCGATAATGTGTTCTTCGACCTGAAAGGGTAACACCTTGCTGATGAGCTTGCGGTCTTTGAGGTCGGTTTCCTCCCGCATGGAAACAGCGTTTTGGCCGGGCAACAGCAAAACCACCTGTTTGCCATTCACCGACTCGGCCAGCAGATTGATGTCGCCGGTATAAAAAGACTCGCTGGCCCACTGGCCCTGCGGGGTAACATGGCGCCATTGCCAGAGGTTATGCTCTAATTTGCGGACGTAAATGCGTTCAGACACTCGATTACCCTTAAGGCTTCGGGCCACAGCCCAGTTCCCGCACAGCCGCAGCTGCGCAATTATTCATTATTGTAGTGGGCGGATTCCTGCCCTGTTGGCAATTTAGCAGTTTATCGCCTCGATCCTAATAATTGTCAAAAATCCCCGTCGGTTCTTCTTATAACTGTGATCGGATCGGAACCTTGAGCCCCCGCCCCCATACTTTGCGAACGGTGCAACAAGCTCTTATTCACCCGGGTGATCTCGCCCACTTTAACCGTGCTGTAGAGGGCGAAATATTCCGATTTCACATCAACAAATTCTTGCAGGGCTTTTTTGTCCAGGGCGTTGGGCAGGATGGCCAAATCAGACAAAATCAAGGAGTCCTCTATAGCCTCGTCCAAGCTTTTGGAACACAAGGCGGGATTGTCATCGGCTTTTTCGCCACCATTATTTTTCTGTTTGTTCTTGTTGGTCTGTTGGCGCGGGTTGCCCTTAATGGATTCCAAGCGGCGGGCATCAAAGGGCTCTAACACATCCTTGGCGTTAAATATGCGCTCAAGCCCCTGCGGCATGGTGTTGATGTTGAGTTTACTGTCAGGCGAAATCGCCGTAACCAACGGCAATAGACGAGAGTACAAATAGGGGGTTACGCCCTTCACCAGGGCCAACTCCGACACACTGATCATAGGCCGGTTGCCGATGGGATAGGGCTCTTCTAAGGAGTCGTAATAATTCTGTTCAGCGCCGCCGCTACCCGTAGGTTCGCTGTCCGCATCGAGCCAATCCACCACCGCATCGGTGATCTCAATGGCAGAGGCGGTATCCATGGGCTGGCCGTCTATCTCGATGGTTTGCAGCAGGCGAATAAACATCTTCTGCGCTTCGGTGTATTGGTCGGCCGGTGTTCTAAAGGTTTGGTTAGCTTTGGGCTGAACCTTGTGCACCAGCATATTGAGATTAAATTTGCGGTTTAAATCGATTATTTTTAAATCGATGGAGGCCTCATTCATATCCCAAGTCATGCCTTCGGCCGCCCAAAAATCCAATTTGCGGTTGTCTTTCATATCCGGTGTTAAACAGTCATATCCGGATTCGTCGCCATCAAAGGCATATTTAAGAACAAAGTTTTCCGCGGACAGGCCGTAATTGCGAATACGCGCGCCGTGCCAACGGTTTTCATTGCGAGTCATATCCAACTCAAAGCGCCAACTGGTGGAGATGGCGATAGAGGTCACCAGCACCACAATAAACATGGCCAGAATCAGCACCACACCCCGCTGTCGCTGCAGTGACAGCCCCAAACCGCCCCTACTCATTGG
>DAOQGS010000618.1:0-2440 GCA_035338675.1 Cellvibrionaceae bacterium | reverse complement strand
GGCAAGGCTTATGTGAAAAAAATCGTTGACCCGGTTTACCCGGAAATGGTGGAAGTTATTCGCAAGGCCATCAATGACTCGCGTTTTACGGTGCCTACCAAGAATGGCCGGCCCGTGCAGGCGGTGTATCTCTATAGCTTAACTTTTATTAATCGAATCTAAGCATGCGACAAATCATAAAGCTAAATAAGTGTTTAATGGCCTGGGCTATTGCCTGTGTAGTGAGTTATGCACAGGCAAGTGGCGCGCCGTTTGAGATTAAAGTGAGCAAACCGGAATTTGTCTTGCCGCAATTTACCGGCCCCTATCAAGAGCGCGAGGCCTCTATCGCCCCTGAAGAATATGAGCGGGCGGAGAAATTGCGCAGCTTACTCGCCGAAGGGCGCAAAGCGGAGGTAATTACCGAATTGGAAAAATCCTATTCCATTGAATTAAGCCCCGCCATGCTGGCCCTACAAGCCCAGGTGTATTTTTCCTTAGAAATGTATGAAAAGGCCGAAGACACTTATTTAACGGTATTGCGGCGCATGCCCCAACTGATTCGCGCCCATAGCGATTTAGGCCAGCTTTATTTGGTGCGCGAACAACCGGTTAAAGCGCGGGAGTATTTTGCTAAAGCAGTTGCCCTAGGCTCCCACGATGCCGCCGTGTACGGCCAGTTGGGCTACCTAAACCTAACCTTACACGGACCATTCAGTGCTATTAGCAGCTATCAGCAAGCAGCCGCTATAGAACCGGATAATATGCAATGGCAGCAGGGTTTGTTGGCAGCCTTAACTCAGGCACATATGTATGAAGCAGCTGAGGCTTTATTGGATGGATTAATTGCGCGGCAACCGGCCAAAGTGGATTTTTGGTTAAATAAAGCGGCCTTAGCTATGCATAAAGAGGATTATCGCAATGCTGTTATCGGCCTTGAAATGGCAATTATGCTCGGCGATAAAGACCCGCGCAATTTAAAATCGGCGGCGCAGTTACATTTGCAATTAGGCAGTTTTGATCGCGCATTAGAGTTGCTGGATCAAAGCATGGTAGGCAATGACTTACCCATGGCGAGTATCCGCGAATATTATTATTGGTTGAGCCAGCTGGGTTTGTGGGCCAAGGCAGAGACTATGTTGGAGTTGGCGGGCAAAAATATGCAGCGGTTAAAACGCGATGAACAAAGCCAATATTATTTATTGGCTGCTCAATTAAAAGCTCATCAGACACAGGTGGCGGAGGCAGGGCGGTTATTTCGCCAAGCCTTGGAGTTGGACCCCACCAATAGTGAGGCACTGTTGGCTTTTGCAGGGTTTGCAGTAAAACAAAAAAATTATACGGATGCTGAGTTGCTGTATGTGCGCGCCGAGGCAATACCCAATAGCGAAAAAAGAGCCCAATTGGGGCGTGCGCAACTGTATATAGATATGCAGGATTATAAAGCGGCGTTAAATCAGCTGCGGGCGGTTTATCAAAAAAATCCGGATGCGTTTGAAGTGAAGGATAATATTGAAGTAATTGAAAATATTATTCGCACTAATGAGGCGGCGGCTCTTTAATTTATTGGTGGAGTAATTTATGAAAACCTATGGTTGCCTATTTGCTATGGCTATTGCCCTGTCAGGCTGTGCCGGCGGCGTTAAAGAGGTTGCGTGCAGCGGCCAGAATTGGGCAGGGTTTGGTTATAAAATGGGTTCGGAAGGACGCTCGGTGCATGAATTTGACAGCCACCGCTCCGCCTGTGGCAGCAATTTAGAGAAAGGTGCCTTAAAAGCCTATTTAGATGGTTATACCCGCGGTATTATCGAGTATTGCACCTACGATAATGGCTATATGGTGGGCAGTAAAAATCAATCGATAAGTGACAACTGCCCGGCGGAGCTGCGCGCAAGCTACACCAAGGGGTACAATTTGGGCAAAATCGAATTCGCCGAAAAAGTGCGCCAGATGCACAACCAGGTTGAAGATGCCGAGAGCCGCCAGCACAAAGCGCAGAATGAAAATATCATGAGTTCTCCGCGCCCTGGAACCTAAAGAATTGTATCGGGATTTGGGATTTGTTGGCTCTTAATCTGGCGGCTGGTGCCGCCGATCTGGCATCCTTGCCGCCATTATTAAACCGATATGAAAAACCGCCAGGCTTATAATGTGCAACGCCTGAACTTTTGTGTGGTTGCGTGCATTGTTACAAAAATTTAAAAATCAGTATTTTTATTCTGCTATAGGTTTTTAATTGCTCTTTTGCGGATCTCCTTAAATAGATATTTTGTATCTTTCTTTCCTCGCTGTTGTTCTAGGCTGTCGGTTTTTAAAGGGTTAACACCCGCCCCAACCACTCCCCCAGCGCCGCTAAACTAGCCAAATTCACTTGGTGCCCCATGTTAAATGTTTGCCACTGCACATTAAAACCGTGGTGGCGAAATTCGGTGGCGGCGCGCTCGCCCAAGGCGAGGGGCAC
>DAOQGS010000617.1:0-2450 GCA_035338675.1 Cellvibrionaceae bacterium | reverse complement strand
AAGCCTGTGGAAATGACCGGCCGCAACCTGTTAGTCGCACAATAACCAGTGGCTCAATAACCCATAGGACACACGATGAAACAACTCTTAAGCACGGCGGGCATTATTGCCTGCTGCCTGTTTGGCGGTATGCAGCAGAGTTTTGCTGCCGATGCGGCCAATCCGGAGACCAAGTTAAGCGAATTAAAAAACACCATCGAGCAACTTAAAAAAGAACTGATTTCCGTTAAATCCAACCGTGAAAACCTAAGCGCGGAGCTGGAGGCCTCGGAGAAAAAAATCAGCGAGCTGAATAAAAAAATCGAGGATTTAAAGGCTCAGCTGCAAAACCAACAATCCAGCCTCAACCAATTACGCGGTGAACGGGAGGGCCTTGCCAGCGCAAAAAAGCAACAAGAGGCGCAGGTAGCACAGCATCTTAATGCTGCCTATCGCCTCGGCAATCAAAGCGCGATAAAACTCCTCCTCAATCAGGAAAACCCTGCGGACTTATCGCGCAATTTAAAATACTTTGAATACCTCATCGCCGCCCGCAATAAACAAATCCAGCAGTTTGCAGGCACCATTAAACGCCTCAACGAATTAGAGCCCGCCATCACCGCCCAGAGCGAACAATTAGAGGCCAATAAACAGGGCGTTGAATCCCAACGCCAGGCCCTCAATGAATTAATTGACGAGCGCAAACGCACCCTAGCCAAACTCAACGCCACCATCGATGATAAAGACCAGGCGTTAAAGGCCTATGAACAGGATCGCAAAGGCCTGCAGGAAGTAATGGCTCATATCGCCCAAGCGGAAGAAAAGGCGAAATTGCAGGCCGAAGAAAAAGCAAAACTAAAAGCCAAAGCAGCGGCCGATAAAATAGAACTGGCCGAGGCAGACGAGGAAGCCGATAAAAACACGCGCAAACAGAACGCTGACAATACCGCACCGAAGCCTGCCAAATTAGAAACCGGCAAAACCGTTTCCAGCAGCCAAACCGAAAGTGCCCCACTGCGCGGCAATTTGTTGCAGTTAAAAGGTGAATTACCCTGGCCCACCACTGGCCGCCTGGTTAATGATTTTGGCACCAGTCGAGTGGCAGGCAAAGTAAACTGGGAGGGCATTTATATTCAAGGCACTATGGGAGCGCCCGTAAAAGCCATAGCGCGCGGCAAAGTGGTATTTGCCGACTACCTAAAAGGCCACGGTTTATTAATTATTATTGATCACGGCCAGGGTTATCTCAGCCTATATGCGCACAACCAAAGCTTATTGAAAAAAATCGGCGAACCGGTGGAAGCCGGTAGTGTCATTGCTTCCCTTGGCAATACCGGCGGCCAAGCGGATGCCGGTTTATATTTTGAGTTGCGCCACAACGGCCAACCCACCAACCCCAAACCCTGGTTTAAAAAATCCGCCTAAATTAATTTTGGAGAATCTCAGTGGCGCTGCGCCTTAGCACTTTTTTTGTTGTCGCTTTTTATTCAGCTACTCTTTTCGCACAAGATCCACCTGCCAAAACTGCCCCTGCTGCTGCCACAACCAAACCCGCCCCGGCTGCGCAACTGACGCTACCCCTAGAGGATTTACGCCTGTTTGCCAAAGCGTTTGAAAATATTCGCACCGGTTATGTCAGCGAAATTAGCGACGCGAAATTATTAGAATACGCCTTAAAAGGCATGCTCAGCGAACTTGACCCCCACTCGGCATACTTAGATAGCTCCTCTCTAGAGGATTTACAAACCCATACCACCGGCGAATTTGGCGGCTTGGGTATTGAAGTGGGCGGCGATGAAAACGGTGTAAAAGTCATCAGCCCCATGGACGATCGCTTCCTGGGCGACACGCCGTTTTCGGGCCCGATACCTCTTGGCAATCATCGCCTGCGCGTCGAGCGGCGGCTGTTCCTGACCCAGCTGCGACCGCTGGAGCTGGCCCCCGGCGTCGCGCCGCTGCACTTCCGCGTCTCGCTGGAGCGCAGCGGGCTTATCGACATGGCGCTCGGCGGCATGATCGCCGGAGCAGGGCTGGGCCTGATGGTGCTGCGGCTGTTTCTCGGCGAAGAGATCGAGACCCTGCCGCGGCAAGAGTTCTACAAGCCGCTGGCGGCGGCGGCGCTCCCGGCGGCGCTCGGGGCGTCGGAGGCGGGGCTCGCCGGCTGGCAGATGCCAGCGCGTGAGGCGCAGCTTCTCATCGGCTCGGCCGGCTGGGGCACGATCGTCGGCTTTGGTCTGGGGCTCGGCGCGCAGCCGCAGGGCCCGCTGCCGCACGTCCTGGCCGTCGGGTTCGGCGTGGTCGGCGGCACGCTGGGGGCGGCGGCCTATCGCTTCGTGCAGCCGTCATCGGGCGCCATCGCCATGTTCAACACCACCGTGCTGTGGAGCGCGGTGGCCGGCGCGCTGGGCTGGGCCTACGTCATCAGCGAGAGGCCCGAGACTGCGTTTTACGGCCACCCCTCGACGGGGCGC
>DAOQGS010000616.1:0-2451 GCA_035338675.1 Cellvibrionaceae bacterium | reverse complement strand
ACCGGAGCGCTTCGGTATTGAGTGCCCACTCGCGATCTGCGCGTTCAGGGTCGAGGGTGCCGTCGGCTTCAGGGGTAATGCGGCCGGTGCGGATGGCCTTGTGCACGGCGGTATCGCTGATGCCTCGGTGGCGGGCATAGGCGCGGATGGAGATGCCGATAGCGGTGGCCTCTTATGGTAATAACTTATTGATTTAATCTACATAATGCTTGCTTTTGAGGGCCGAAGACGCGTACATGGAGGCATCAAACCACGCCCTGAGGAATGCTTATGAACACCCCAGCCGCCCCCGTTGATACCGCTTTAAACCCCGTCCCAGATGCCACCATTACTCACATTGCCAGCCACTATTTCGGTATTGAGACCTTGGCTACGCGCAACCGCGACGCGCTGGATTTTCACCACATTGCGGTGTGGAACCTTAAAGCGGCCCTTGAGGCGGCCTATCGAGCCGGTCACGTTTCGGCCACCGGCGTGAACGGTGGAAGTGGTGATTGATCGGTCGTGGGGAAAGCCTGAGTAATAGTATTGGCTCCTCGCTAGTGTCGGAAACGCGGAATTAGCAGGCGAGTTCGGGTTTTATTTCGATTAACCGTTCAACGACTTCGTCAATATCCTCATACAGTCGCTCGTAGGAATTCCCCTCCTGCTTCAGTTGCTTCAGGACGTCAATCAGCAGCGCCTCACTCACTTTTTTGATTCCCTCGGTTTCTCGAAGGTCATCTTTAAAATATTCCAGAATGTTTTGATAGTTATTCCACTCGTCTAGCTCAAACTCGCTAGCCATTTTTTCATGTTCACTAATTAACGCATCTGCTTGCCCGGAATTCAGCCCTTTGCTCACAGCTATGTTAAAGAAGATTAAATAATCTTTTTGCTCTTTAGATGCAGGCTGTTCGTTCAAATAATTATCGTATTTGTGTTTGTCGCTCTTGGGGCCGACCAAGGTGTAATTAATATTGATGTCGTGATCACCATTAACCGCAATTTTAAGCAATCGTGGGTAGACCGATTCCGTTAGCTTCGTTTTGGCGAGTAATGCTGCACTCTTTTTCGGGACGTACCCTAAGAAATAGGTATGGGTATCATCGATGCCTAAGACTTTAATTGCATTTTTATCGTGAACATTTTCCGGTTCGGGTTGCAGCTGGAGCGTTTCACTTTTTGAACGATAAAATGTAAATGCGTCATCCTTTCGATGCTCAATGCCTGCAACATATAAACTGTGAGAAAATATTTGATAGCCTTTTTTTATCGGCGGCTTAAAGTAACTGGCTTCCCATTGAGGTTTGTTCGCTCGAGGAGATTGCCCAGGAACGGCGGACTGAGACGGGTGGCCTTGCTTAATTTGCTTCTTAGATGTGGGGCGCCGACTGGCCGGTCCAGATGGTTTTTTAAATTTTATCACTAAATAAATAGCGATTATTGCGACCACTACAAACCCTATCATAAGGACCTTCCTAGATTATTTGCGGATTATTGATTGAGTGCATCGCTGTGCCTGGACATATCCAACTTACTCAGACTTAATTGTTAAACTCACTGAATGGCCACCATTATTGTCTTTTGTAATGGTTAAATCGGGGTAGGTCTGTACCATACTTAATAGTCCGGAGTGTCCATATTCTTTAGGTGAAAACCCTGGATCGGTGCGTTTTAAGTACTGACCTAATTGGCCGAGTCCTACACGACCTTCTGAGGTATCAGCCGTCAATAATGCAACGGCAGCGATAAGCGATTTGGGCCTACGTTTTACAACTTTAACCGGTTCGACAACCTTGGTCGTTATTTCGGTTACCGGCTCCGGCTGGGGGCACTCAAAAAATTGATCGCTGGCATTTCGTAATGCTGCGGGTGTTTTGTTCTCGCCGACAATGTAAACGGTCGCGCCGCGCTCCCTGAGCTTGCTACATAAATGAGCAAAATCGGAGTCACTTGTAACGATGCAAAATGTGTCCGCGCGGTTGTCAAACATCGCCTCTAATGCATCAAGGGCTAAGGCTATATCAGCAGTGTTTTTTCCGGCGGCATATTGGTATTGAAGAAAAGGCTTAAACGCCAACTTGACTAGGGCCTTTTGCCATACATTGGCTAGCGTCGTGTGATTGCCGTAGCCACGGCGTATGACTACTCGCCCAAACTGGGCGATTACACGTAACGCGTATTCTAAAACATCGGGCGTCACATTATCACAATCAACTAATACCGCTATTCGGCTGTCATGTTCGGGAACGGTCAATCGCGTTGACGTGTGCATAAATTCAATTCCATTAAATTTTATATTTTAGAGAAGTTAACCCTTGGGCGGGCGGGGTCGTTTGCCCGTTTTATCTGTGACGCTCCATTCAAACAACCGCTTGGCCTAGTCCGATAATAGCAGTTGTATAACTGAGTGGGTATGCACTGCATTCAGCTACTTTGCGGTTTAAAAAGCGGATATTAATAGATCGA
>DAOQGS010000615.1:0-2452 GCA_035338675.1 Cellvibrionaceae bacterium | reverse complement strand
CCTGATATTTAAGCCGCGCCTCATTCACCAAATAATCCCGATCATTATTCTCCCTAAACCCATCGCTGTAATAATGATACTGCCCCAAACTCAAATCCGTTTTTTCCCCCACTAACTGCACCTGCCCTTCCGTTGCGCGGGTGTTATTGCCCGCGCCCAGAGCAGATACAAACCCATTAATTCCATTGGGTGAAAACGCTGCGTTGTATTCGTTAATTCCCATCTCATGGGGGCCAGCGCCGGGGAGGACTTGCATAGCGGTTTCGGCAAAACCGGGGGCTAGCGGCGTAGCTCCTATGGGGGCTAGCAGGCTGGCCTGGAGGGCCTCGTTGGCGCGGGCGGTTTGGTTGCCCTCTTTGCCTGTGAGGGCCATGGCCATGGCTCGGTGGCCGGCGTAATCGTTGGGATCGGTGCGGATGGCGTCGGAGGCTGCGGATATGGCCTCTTGATCCGCCCCCATGGCCTGATAAATCCGCGACTTATCCGCCAAACGCGCGGCGGCATCCGAGCCCATGGCGCCATCCGCCCGGTACACCGCCCGGTTGTTGTTTTTATCAATGGCTGTCTCCACCAATTGCAGGGCTTCGCCATAGCGGTGCTGATCGTGTTTGACCTGGCTTAAGTAATACCAAGGTGTAGGGTCGTTGGGGTCGAGGGTTTGGGCGAGGTTGAGTTGGGTTTCGGCAAGTTTCAGGCGGTTTTCTTCAAAATAACCCTTGCCCAGGTAAGAGCGCAGCAGGCTGTTGGCCGGGTCGAGTATAACGGCCAGCTCCAAATGCTCACGGCCGGTTTCCAATTTACCCTGCTGGATCAGGCTTAGGCCCCAGCCCAATTGGGCATAGGGGTCGGCGGAATCCTGTTGGCTGGCCTTGGTAAAGTAGGTTTGAGCGCTTTTGCCTTTGCGCTCGGCCAACAAACTAAAACCCTTAAAGGTGAGCAGGCGGCTGTGGTTGGGGGTAAGGGCTAGGGCTTCATCCAATGCTTTGCGGGCCGCAGCCTTCTGGCCGAGGGCCAAATACAGCTCCGCTACGCGGGCGATAATTTGGCTGTCCGCCGGAGCAATACGGCGGGCCTCCAAGGCGGAATCCAAGGCGCCCTGCAAACGGCCCTGGCCCTGTTGGCTGTAGGAATGGGCGATTAAGGCGGTGGGGTTAAACGGATTATCCAATACGTTTTGCGCCGCCCGCTGCTGGCCGCGCTCGGCTTCGCCGCGGCCTAAATCTAATAATGCGGCTATGGCCTGGGCATCCGGGTGTTTGGGGTTGAGTTTAAAGGCGCGCTGGACGAGTTCTTCCGCTTGCGGCAACTGGCCGCGATTTAACGCCAGAGCGGCACCTAACGAGAGAATTTCGGCACTGGCCTGCGCATCCTTACTTATGCGCGCGATCACCTCACCATCCTGGCCCTGTTCCAACAGGGTTTTAATATCGACGGGCAGGTTAAGCCGGTTAGGCAAGGGCGGAAAATACATAGCCCAGCTGACAAAATCGTTGAGTTTTAATTGCACCGGGGCGCCGGGTGCCTGCTGGGCGCTGCCGGTTTGGGTGCTCATGCCCTGGGTGAGCAAAACGCTGCCCGCCGGGTTGTGGCTGCGCACCACACCCTCAATTACGCCAACCTGGTTAACGCCATTTTGGGCGGTAACCAAAAACTCGGTGCCCTCTACCGCAGCGTTTACGTAGGGGGCTTTAACGGTAAAACTTTTTGGCGTACGGGTTAAAAAATGTGCCGCCCCGTCGATTAATTCCACCCAAAAACTTTGTTGGGGGGGAATTAATTTAATGCTGCTGTGTTCGTTTAAACGCACCAGGGTGTTATTGCTTAAACGCAATGCGGCGCGTTTTTCCTGTACCAGAATAATATCGCCGTAACAAAAGGTTTGGTTAAGGCTTGCGCTCTGCCACTGCTTCTCCCCACTCACCTGCCACTGCACCTTGCCCTCAAGGCTGTCCAAACGGGCGGCAAATTCGGCGCAGCGTTTGGTTTCTTCCGCACAGGCCAACGAGGCGATGAACCAGCTTATCGCCAGGCCGCTTGCCGCACTCTTGTTGAGTTGGCCGCACAGTGCAACTGGGCGGCTATTTTTAACGGCAAGGACGAAGGTACGCGCGAACAGGTTCATAACCAATTTCCTAATAGTTGTTAATCCAGCCGCACCGGCTGGAAGAATAAAGAATTGCGAGATTAGGTTTATTTTTCTATTGTCGAGTTAATTTGCAGCGCCCAACACATCTGCATCGAACGATTATTTCGCGCCATTACACGTACACAATTTAAGCGCTGAGATTAAGCGCTCGCTGGCACTGCTGCAGGTAATACCGGCTGGGACCATCCTGCGGAAATTGTGCCGTCAGCGCCTGCCACAGAGGTAAGGATTCTGCTGGTGCGCGCTCAAAAGCGGCAAGCGCTTGTTTAAATTGGGATTCTAACCCGTTCTGGGCCAGGTTAATAC
>DAOQGS010000614.1:0-2455 GCA_035338675.1 Cellvibrionaceae bacterium | reverse complement strand
GCCAAATTCGCCTAGCTAGTGCTTCGCCGCCTACATTTTTCAGAGGTTCCTTAGGTAGTTAGCCGCTAGGTTTTTAATAGCGCCCGCAAACTGCCGTTATTTAATACCCGCGTGCCGCAGAGGCTGAGGGTAATATCCAGCAATAATCCCCAGGTATCGAGTTTGGCCGCGCCTTTCATACTGCGATCGGCCAGAGCGCATTGGCGCAACAACAATCGCAATTGGGCCGGTTTAAAACGCGGCAATTGTTGGCGCAGCAAACTTAAATGGGGCTCAAAAATACCCTGGTTGCGCGCCGCCACATCTAGGGGCTGGCCAGTGTGTTGGGCGTGTTTTAAGGCTAATAGGGTGCGCACTTCCCGCGCTATGCCCCACAAAATTAAAATTGGGTCGGCGCCCTCACCGCGCAAACCATTTAAATGCCGCACCGCCGCTGCGCTGTCATTTAACAGGGCCTTATCCATCAGGCTAAATACATCGTAGCGGGCGTTATCGGCCACGGCGCTGGCCATTACGTGCACATTTATAGCCCCAGGTTCGGCAATTAATTTCAGTTTTTCAATTTCCTGCACCGCCGCCAACAAATTGCCTTCCACCTTGGCCGCCAACAGGGCCAAGGCATCAGTGTCCACCTCTAAACCGGCGTTGTGCAGGCGCTGCTCAATCCAGCGCGGCAATTGTTTTTCATTAATGGGCCAAATGGGGCAGGTGATGCCAATTTTATCCACCGCTTTAAACCAAGCGGCGTTTTGCGCGCTTTTGTCCAGCTTAGGGCTAATAATTAATAGCAAATTATCTGGGCTTGGGTTGTTGCAGTATTCCACTAGGGCTTTGTTGCCCGCGTCATTAATTTTGTTGTTTAAACGAATTTCCAAAATTTTGCGGCTGGCAAATAGGCTTAAACTGTTGGCGCTCTGTAAAAAATGCCCCCAATCAAAATGATTTTCCACATGGAATAATTCCCGCTCACTAAAGCCCTGGGCGCGGCCAGCGGCGCGAATGGCATCGGCGGCTTCCTGAATTAATAGCGGTTCATCGCCGCTCACGCAATAAACCGGCGCGAGGGGTTTTAAGTGGCGGCTGAGTTGTTCGGCGTTAATTTTGGCCATGGGGGTGCTATGGGTTGGAAGCGGGTTGGGAGGTTAAATTTTGCGTTTGCGCCAGAATGCTATTGGCTACTTCCCGGCGCATTTCCGCCATTAGGGTGGTTTCTTCTTCGGTTTTGCCCAGGTTATTGCCCGGTTGGAAGTCAAACACCCGGCCACTTTTGGCAATGCCTTCGCGCAGTAGGGTTTGCGTCTGGCCGGCGCGCTGATACAAACGCCAAGGTGCACTGAGGGTCAATTCGTACTGGGCCGCCGAGCCTATGGCCGTGACGGCCACGGTGCGTTTGGTCAGCGTTTCCGGGTCCACCTCCAGGCGCAATGGCGCTTTGTCATCCGACACCACCTGCCGCTGGCTCATAGCTTGGCCGAGGCTGGCAATTAAGGGCGCGTAGCGGTCGTTGCTTGCCAGCTGTAATTGCGCCGGAAAATGCCCGCTGCTCACCCCCCGCAACTGCCAACCGCAGGCGCTAAGGCCCAAGATTAACCCCAGTGTTATTAGCAATCGCCACATGCTGAACGCACCCTAAATTAAATGAGCGGGCATTCTACCCGGCTTGGTTGGATTTATCTCCCCTTTGGATTTCGGCACCGAGGAATGGCAAATGGCTTTTCTTATTAGTGCACAAGGAAAAGTAAGCACAAAGAAAGTTCATCCTGTCCTCGGGTTTCGTTGCGTAAAACCACATCCCTCTTTGTACAATTTCGTTGGCTGTTGCAAGGCGCCATTGCTGGCTAGTTTAATTTAGTTTTGAGTGATCTGCTGCTCGTCGGACTTATGGGTTAAATATATTGCATATTTTTCAATTAAGTTCTTGATGAATCCTCTGCAATAAAACAGCTCTTCTTGGGTGGCAGGGCGCAGGTTTTCAAACTTTCCACGATGGCGGCCTTGCTCTATTGGTTCATCGCACGTAATTTTACCAAATTTACCGAAATCAGATTTGTCGATATTTAAGAGAGTTGTCATTGATTTTGTTGTTCCAAAATAACGCTGCAATTTTTCTCTTATTTCATATAGGTATACAAACTCATTTTGTGGATCTTCGATTGACTTTAAGTAGCTATCGACGATCAGTTTCATCGTGGAATCTGTCATATGCGGCCCGACTTGTTTCTTGAAATGAACATCCGAATTGCTGTCGAATTTTATCAAAATCTGACCAGTCTCCAATTTTAAAGAAACTCCAAGCGGAAAAACAGTTGCCGCAATTGATCCGTTTTCAAAATGCGTATATGCGGAAGGCGGGCTAAGCGTAAACGGCTGATGTCTTTCAATGCTTTGAAGTTTAAAAATATTGCTTAATTCTGTATCTATTTCCACTCGCAAGGCGTCATTCAGAATATTCTGA
>DAOQGS010000613.1:0-2461 GCA_035338675.1 Cellvibrionaceae bacterium | reverse complement strand
CCAGGCCCTGCTCTTCTATGTCGGCACCCTCCGGCTCCGGCCCCACTAAGGACGGGTCCCCGGCGCCGTGGGCTTTGCCAAAGGTGTGGCCGCCCGCTACTAGCGCCACGGTTTCTTCATCGTTCATGGCCATGCGCGCGAAGGTCTCCCGCACATCTTTGCCTGAGGCTACTGGGTCTGGGTTGCCATTGGGGCCTTCGGGGTTTACGTAAATTAAGCCCATTTGCACGGCGGCTAAGGGTTTTTCTAATTCTCGCTCGCCGCTGTAGCGGTTATCGCCCAGCCAGGTGGCTTCTGAGCCCCAGTAAATATCTTCCTCCGGCGCCCATATATCCTCGCGGCCACCGGCAAAGCCGAGGGTTTTAAAGCCCATGGATTCCAGGGCCACATTGCCCGCCAAGATCATTAAATCTGCCCAAGAGAGCTTATTGCCGTATTTTTGTTTGATGGGCCATAAGAGCCTGCGGGCTTTATCCAAATTGCCGTTATCCGGCCAGCTATTTAAGGGCGCAAAGCGCTGATTGCCGGTGCCCGCGCCGCCTCGGCCATCACTGGTGCGATAGGTGCCCGCCGAGTGCCAGGCCATGCGAATCATCAAACCGCCGTAGTGGCCCCAGTCGGCGGGCCACCAGTCTTGGGAGTCGGTCATCAGTGCGTGCAGGTCCTGCACCACGGCGTCTAAATCTAATTGTTTAAAGGCGGCGGCGTAATCGAAGCCTTCGCCCAAGGGATTTGCTTTGGGGGAGTGTTGATGAAGGATGCTGAGTTTTAACTGTTTGGGCCACCAATCGGCATTGGAAGGTGCGCTGGCGGTAGTGTGTTTAACCCGCCCGGCGGCAAAGGGGCATTTAGGTTCGTTCGACATGGCAATTTCCTCGTTGGGTTTTTAGTTTTGGCGATTGTTGCGGTTAGCAGAACTCTAGGTTGATTATGGGTATGTGCCCAATTAAATAATCCAATGCGGCTTATAGTGATGACAAATATGCGCGGCAGGTTCTGCGAAAAAGCTTAGTTGCCGCAGTTTAAGTATGGTTTTTTTCGGTTGTCACTATTTCAGTACCTTTTTAGTGTAACTGGGCGTGATGCTTGCGCTGGCTAGAAACCATCCGGCAAGTGCTTTAGTGCTGCGAGCCTTTGATACTGCCCCCGCAGGGGTGAATACAGGTTATTGCAGACACGCCGTAAATACATCCATGTAGGCTCGTCAAAAAGGTCCCTCTTTTTGACGGTCTGCAATAACCTGTATTCACCCCTGCTGCACCGCGTCGATCCTGTCGCATGGTTAAATTCCTCTCAATGTGTGGCTCAAGTGGAAGGGTAATAAGGCCTACTAATTAGTTATTTGGTGTTTTATGTATATTCCCGTGGGGGGCGAGGGGCGAGATACGAGACAGGTTTTTTTGCTCCTCCCCCTTATCAAGGGGGAGGTTGGGAGGGGGTTTTCACGCTTTTCGTTTCCGCCCACCGCGTGGGAATGCAAAGCCATGCAATCCATTAACCCGCTCAAATATAAAAATTGCCGCTATTTATTCATCCGGCACAAATTCACCGGTACGGTTTTGATATTGCTGCCACACAATCCATAAGCCCCAGGCCAAAGCCAAGGCCATAATAAACATGCCTATACGGCGGCTCT
The DNA here is from genome assembly GCA_035338675.1 of Cellvibrionaceae bacterium. Lineage (GTDB taxonomy): Bacteria > Pseudomonadota > Gammaproteobacteria > Pseudomonadales > Cellvibrionaceae > CAMCXE01. Next base: position 825 of record DAOQGS010000613.1, on the reverse strand, counting down.
GCAGGGCCAGATGATGGGCTTGATCAAGGGCGTTCCACTGGGTTAATAAATTGCCCCAGTCGTGGCCGCTTTCATTGCCGGTGGTTAAGGGCAGGGCGCGGTCGGGGGCGTCATCAATATAAGGCGCCACATCCAGCCAATTTTGCCCACACCACCAGAGGGTAACACTGGCGCCAAAGGGCTCCTGTTGCCGGTAGATAAATAAAATAGTAATGATAAACGGCAATAATATTTGAAACAGACTGCCGCCTAAAATGGTGAGGGTTTCCCCAAAAGGGCGGAAAAATACATGGCCAAATTCGTGGAAGGCGAGGTTGGCATTGTGCAAAAACGAGCCGCCAATTTTTTCCCAATCAATACCCGCGCGGAAAAAATAAATACTCCAGAGCGCAAATAAAACCCACACCAAGGCGCGGCCAATAATCACCTCTATGCTCACCCGCGCAGGGATATAAAACCAAGGGTTAATTAATTTTTGCGGCCAGCGGTATTCATCGGTTGGTTCAATTTCGGGTAAAGGTTTTAAGGTTTCGTCAGTATGCTTAGCGCGGTATTTTGCGTAAATAATGCCGCAGTGGGGGCAGGCGTCCATGGGCTTAGTGGGCAGGGAGCGGGGGCGCTGGCATTTGGGGCAGTAGGGCAATTCGCTCATGGTTTAGGGGCCAGGCTTAAGAGGCTAATGAGATTGTTATTTTTTGGGGCGTATTTTTATTTTTTAATTGCTCAGTAACAATGCAAGGTTTTTAGGCCGAGGATTTTAGCCTGTTTTTCACGGTATTTTGCCTCTGCCAAAACCCCCACCCAGCCTCCCCCTTGGAAAGGGGG
>DAOQGS010000612.1:0-2471 GCA_035338675.1 Cellvibrionaceae bacterium | reverse complement strand
AGGCATCAAAATCGGCATAGCTGCCCTCGCCACCGCCGCCGAATTTCAGGGAGCCTGCGTGGCGCAGCTGTTCGTAGCTGAATTCAACGCTTAGCTCCTTATTGATTTTGCGGCTGGCGATTAGGCCTGCTGAGAGAGTGCCAAAGGCCGAGAGGCGGGCATCGCTGGAATAGTGTTGCGGCAATAGGCTGCGGTCAAAGGGCAGGGAATCTTGTTTGAGGTTATCCACCAGGCTTTGATCATTCACCGCCCGGCCGCTGCCCTGCTCGATGATAGCCCGGCCGTGGCTGCCCACCACCGGCTGGCCGTATTTGCGCGAGGCGGGGTTGGTGTCTATGGCCGGGGTGACGGTGCCGGTGGGGTCTTCGAAGTAGCGCAGGCCGTTGCTGGTGTTACGGGTATCTATGTAAATGGCGCCTTTGACTGGGTCTGTCACCTGGGCGAACAGGCCCTGCTGCGTTAATAAATAGGGAGTATAGAAATCGGCCTTGGACTGGCTGTAATAACGCAGCCGGGGGGTGAGGGTCCATTTACCCAGGGGCTGCACCCACCGGGCATCTAGGCTCTGCGCCTTAACCCCCCAGGTGTCGCTATAGGCGCGCAGGCCCAGGTGCAGTGCGGCATCAAACGCGCCTAGGTACTGCACATAACGCAGGTTAACGCTGGCCTGGTTGCGCAGGTCTGGCCGCTGCTCCAGTAGTGCCACCAGCTCCGCATCAAACACATAGTTAGCTGTTGCAACGCCACCTGCCTGCCCCTTTTGTTTGAGCGGGTCGATAAAGCCCACCTCCACTGCTTTATAGGGATTGGCCTGGTAGCCAAAACTGTGGGTAAAGCCCAGGTCGGCTGTCAGGTAGGCGCTGGGGTTGAGGATTTGGCTCAGGCTCAAGCTTAGGCCCCAGTCGTCTTTGTCCCCTTTAAGCCGGGGGCCGTATTGGCCTAATTCCAAACGGCTGCTGCTGTGGCTGCGGTTGTAGCTGTCATCGCCACGCCGCTCGTAGGTGAGCATATAGGGCTCATATACATGGGGCACCACATCCTGGTCCAGCAGGGCGTTGGTTTTACTGTGGGTGTAGCTAATCCCAGCGCCGAGGCTGGTGAGTTTGCGGTTGAAATCCCAACTGCCCTTGGCGTGGCCAAACCAGGCGCCAAAATCGCGCTCCTGGGACAGCCCGCCCCCCAGGCTCAGGCTGGATTGCGCCGCCTGGCGGCGAAGAATCAGGTCAAACTGCTGGCGCACTTCCGGCGAGGCGCTGGAGAGGGTATGCACCAGCTGGTTATCCACCCCGCCGATAACCTTACCCTCCAAATCGGTTTGCAGCGGCCTGCGGTTGCTGTCGAGTTTTAGCGCACTGTACAAATAGGGCGAGGCACCCGTGAGGGTTTGCGCCTGGGGCGCGCTGGGGGTTGGGTCGTTTTCGGCATCGTGCAGGTGGCCGCCTTCCTCCATGGAGGCGCCGGTGGTGGTATGGGTGTGTGAGTGTGGGGCGATGCGGTTGCCATGGGCGGAGCTGGGGGCGGTGGCCATGGGCGTGGCGCCGGACCAGGTATCCTGGCTGAGGTTAAGGCCGGCACTGATCTCATCGGTAAGGCTAAAGTGCGCCGCACCGAGCAGCGAATCCACCTCAATTGGCTGGAATTTACTGCTCAGCCCCTGCAAATCCCGCTCGCCCTCGGCGTAGTGTTCATGCACAAAACTGATGTTATCGCCTGCACTGGCTGGGGCCGCCATTAGCAAACCCGGCAATGCCATGGCGGCAAGCCTTAATGCCGTAAGCGCGTCGGTTACAGGCTTGGCGTTTTGCTCAATAACAGCCACAGCCGCCTCCGTCTGTTACATCTCCGGCCGCTGCCGCCTCCCGGCTGCTGTGCACATGGCTGCGCAGGTTATCCTGCAGGCTGTGCACATCCGCCGCCATTTGCGGCTTAGCCAGGCGCCCGCGCTGCCAGGGTTCAACGCTGGTGCAGCCGGTTATGAGTAGGGTGAGTAGGGCAGGGCGCCATAAGCGCCAAGGGTCAATCATTGTGTCGGCTCGGTTAAGGGGGGGCTGTGTTGGTTCATTGAGCAGTTGCTTCAGCTGAGCGCGCAGGTTGGCTGCGAGGCTTGTTTTAACGCCTAAATGCTCATGGCGAATGCGGCCCTGGTGGTCAATTAAATAAGCGGCGGGCACTGGCCAGGCCAAAGGCCTTGGGGCACTGCGCGGCAGGGCTTGCGGCGAGGCTGAACTGCACCGGGTGCTGGCGCAAAAACGCTTCGGCGTCGGAGCCTTCGGCATCCAGGTTAACCTCCAGTACCGCCAAACCCCGCCCGCCACACATAAGTGCACAGGCAAATAAGCCGTATTGAATAACCCCTCGACGCATGCCGCGCGCTCACATAAAAGCCAATGCTAACAGCTATCTGTAGTCCCAGCCTGCGACATTTTGTCGCATTGTGCACCCCCCTAACGGCCCAGATAATGGCCCGCCCA
>DAOQGS010000611.1:0-2477 GCA_035338675.1 Cellvibrionaceae bacterium | reverse complement strand
AGCTTGCCCCAGGTCTGTATACGTCCTTAAGGATTCCAATGATTGAGTTAGCGAATATTCACAAATACTACGGCGAGGGCGAGCGCCGCCTGCACGTACTTAAGGGCATTAATCTCAGCATCGCCCAGGGGGAATTGGTGTCGATTATGGGGGCGTCCGGTTCGGGTAAATCTACCCTGCTGAATATTCTCGGCATCCTCGATAGCCACAATGAAGGCCGCTACCGTTTAAACGGCATTGAAATAGACCACTTAACGGAAAACAAAGCGGCCTATTTGCGCAACCATTTAATTGGATTTGTGTTTCAGTCGTTTAATTTATTGCCCTTTAAAAACGCCATGGAAAATGTGGCCCTGCCACTGTATTACCAAAAGGTGAGCCGCAAGCAGCGCAATTTAGAAGCCATGGCGCTGCTGGAAAAAGTCGGCCTGGGCCAAAAGGCGTTGAATATGCCCAATGAATTATCCGGCGGGCAAAAACAGCGGGTGGCCATTGCCCGCGCCCTGGCGGGTAAGCCTAAATTAATTTTGGCCGATGAACCCACCGGCGCCTTAGATAGCGTCACCACCGAAGAAATTATGCGTTTATTTAAAGAAATGCATAAAGAAGGTAAAACCGTGGTGATTGTTACCCACGAAGCGGATATCGCCCGCCAAACCGAGCGTTTAATCCAGTTAAAAGACGGTTTAATTCTCGCCGATACTCAGCAGGCGCGTGCGCAATGCTAAGTATCGATAGCCTGCAAGAAATTGCCCATACCCTCAAGCAAAATAAATTGCGCACGCTGCTAACGGCGTTTGGGGTTTTTTGGGGAATTTTTATGCTTATCTTATTATTAGGCGCGGGCAAGGGCATGCAAAATGGCATGGAATCCATGTTCAGCAGCGACCTGCGCGATTCTATTTGGATTAACCCACGGCAAACTTCATTGCCCTACAAAGGCCTATCCCCTGGCCGCACCATTCAATTAACCGAACAGGACATAGCGGCCATTCGGCAAAAAATCCCTGATGTGCAGTTTTTATCGGCAGAGAACCCGCTTGGTTCAGCCCGCCAGGCGGATACGGTGGTGTCCTACCAAAATAAAACCGGCAGCTTTGGTGTTATGGGTGTTGCCGATGGTTATTTTAAAATTAAGGCCTATCAGGATTACCAAATGGGCCGCAGGCTAAATGAGTTGGATCAACTTGAAGAGCGCAAAGTGGCGGTTATCGGCACCCGCGTTTATGAAAAATTATTCGATAAGAATGAGGATCCGCTCGGCAAAATAATTAATGTGAACGGCGTGACTTATAAAGTAGTGGGCGTGTTTTACGACAGCGGTTGGGAAGGGCGCATGTCGGAGCGGGTGTATGTACCCTTGAGTGGTTTTCAAAAAACCTTTGGCAAGGGCGATCAAGTCTCCTTGATTGCGCTCTCGCCTAAACCCGGTGCTGATGGATTTGCCCTGGAAGAGCAGGTGGTGACTTTATTAAAAGAGCGCCATAAAGTTGCGCCCGATGATAAAAAAGCGATTTTCTCGTGGAACCTGGCCAAACAAACTCGGCAATTTGCCCAGATGTTTGCCGCCATTGATGCCTTTATTTGGTTTGTCGGCATAGGCACTTTGATGGCGGGTATTGTGGGCATCAGTAATATCATGCTCATCACTGTAAAAGAGCGCACGGTGGAAATTGGCGTGCGTAAAGCGCTGGGCGCAACACCTCGGCAAATCGTTGGCACGCTGTTGTTGGAATCCATTTTGGTTACTTCCGTGGCCGGCTATTTAGGGTTGGTACTGGGCGTTGCGCTGTTGGAAGCGGTGTCTTATGTGCTCACCAGTTTTAATATTAAGTTGCAGTTTTTCTCTCGCCCGGAAGTGGATTTTGCGATTGCCATTAAAGCGATTATTTTGCTGGTAGCCATAGGCGCCTTTGCCGGTTTTTTACCGGCCTGGCGCGCTGCTAAAATTTCCCCCATTGAAGCCATGAGGGCAGCTAAATGATTGATTGGGATAAATGGCAGGAAATTTACCTCACCCTTAAAAAACACAAATTGCGTACGGCGCTTACGGCCTTTGGTGTGTTCTGGGGCATATTTATGCTGGTGGTATTGCTCGGCGCGGGCAATGGCTTAAAAAATGGTGTGGTGGGCATGTTCGGCGGCCAGGCCAATACGGTGTATATGTGGAGCGGCGCACCCACGCAAATACCCTACGCTGGCATGCAAAGGGGCCGCAAGCTGGCATTAAAAGATGAAGACCTGGTGGCCATTCGCCAAGGCTGCCCGGAGCTGGATGTCTTGACCGGCAATAATGATCTAGGCCGTTGGGATGGCGCGCAATATGTGGTGCGCGGTACTAAATTTGGCGCTTTTCCCACCAAAGGTATACAGCCTGCTAACGCGAAATTAAAAGCCTATACCACAGCGTTAGGGCGTTTTATTAACGATGCGGATATAGAAGAAAAACGCAAAGTAGCCGTAATTGGCACCCGGGT
>DAOQGS010000610.1:0-2478 GCA_035338675.1 Cellvibrionaceae bacterium | reverse complement strand
CAGAATATCCCCCGACTCTTCCCCCGCCACCATACCGATGCGCAGGGGTTTGGCAGCGAGGTTAACGGACGATCCCACGGGAGGAGTTCTCAAGCGACTGAATAAACGGCGCCAGGTGCGCGCACTCGGGCAGCATGGCCTGCAGCTCTATGAGCGCGTCATCCAGGGTAAGGCCACGGCGATAGACCGTTTTAAAGGCCTTATTTAACACGGCTATGTCATCTTTGCTAAACCCGCGCCGCTTTAGGCCTTCCATATTGATGCTGCGGGCCTGGGCCGGGGAACCGGTAACCATGACGTAGGACGGAATATCCTTACCCACCGCACTGCCCATACCGGTAAACGCGTGTTGGCCCACATGGCAAAACTGATGCACCAGGGTGTAGCCGCCGAGAATGGCCCAGTCGTGCACCACCACATGGCCCGCCAAGGCAGCGTTATTGACCAAAATGCAGTGATTGCCCACCACGCTATCGTGGCCCACATGCACATAAGCCATTAACAGGTTGCCATTGCCAATTAGGGTGTCGCCGCGATCCTGCACCGTGCCGCGATGGATGGTGACGCCCTCGCGGAAAATATTGTTGTCGCCTATGGTGAGCGTGGTGGGTTCGCCGCGGTATTTAAGATCCGGGGTGTCTTCGCCGAGGGTGCTGAATTGAAAAACTCGATTATTGTGCCCCATTTTAGTAGGGCCTTTGATGACCACGTGGGATTCAATGCGACAGCCGGGGCCGATCTCAACCTCGGGGCCTATATACGTCCAAGGGCCAATAGAAACTCCCTCTGCAATGCGAGCGGCGGGGTCGATAATGGCGGAGGGATGTATCAAGCCGGTACCTCAATTTAATTTGCAACAGTGCGGTCAGCACACATAATAGTTGCAGATGCAGCCAATTGCCCATCTACTTTTGCCTTACATTCGAATTTCCAAATACCGCGTTTTTCACCGAGTATTTTGGCTTCTAAATAAAGCTGGTCACCGGGCACCACCTGGCGCTTAAAACGCACGTCATCGGCGCCTGCGTACAAGTAAATGGAGCCATCTTCGGGGGTTTTATCCATGGTTTTAAACCCCAACACACCGCAGGCCTGCGCCATGGCCTCAAGAATTAAAACCCCTGGAAACACGGGGAAATTGGGGAAGTGCCCTTCAAAAATACCTTCATTAATGGAGATATTTTTGTAGGCCACGATGGACTCGCCAACGGTTAACTCAACCACACGGTCAATAAATAAAAACGGGTAGCGGTGTGGTAAGTATTTGCGAATCTCTAAAATATCCATCATAGGAAGTGCCTCTGCCTATTAAATTTTTTCGTTTTTGGGTTGCTCTAATGCCTTAATACGTTCAACCCAGGAATCCAACTGGGAAAACCGCACGGCATTACGGCGCCATTCTTTTACTTCTTGCAGTGGCACACCGGAAGAATAGTGACCGGGTTCAGAAATAGACTTGGTCACTACACTCGCTCCATTAAAGTGAACATGATCGGCGATTTCAACATGACCGCTGATAGCAACAAAACCGCCCATGGTGCAGTGCGCACCCACCACGGCGGAACCTGCAATACCCACGCAGCCTGCAATAGCGGTCTGTGCGCCAATTTTTACATTGTGGGCGATATGTACCTGGTTATCGATGATGACACCAGCAGCTATCTCGGTAGCGCCCAAGGCACCCCTATCGATACTGGTGTTAGCACCGATCTCCACATCATCACCCACAATCACCCCCCCAAGCTGGTGGATTTTCTGCCAGCCTTGCGCGCTGGGGGCAAAACCAAAACCGTCAGAACCGATGGTGGTATTGGCGTGGATGCGCACTCGTTTACCTAAAATCACATCGTGGTATATCACCACATTGGGGAATAAATAGCTGCCTTCACCTATATGGCTGCGCGCACCTATGTGCACCCCTGCGGCCAGCTGCACACCGGCATCGATCCGCGCACCCGCCGCCACTACGCAAAACGGGCCTATGGCCACATCGTCTGCCAGTATCGCGCTGGGGTCCACACAGGCCATGGGGTGCACGCCGGTAGGAATTTGGGGGCATACTTCAAATAACCGGCTCACCTTGGCGTAGGCCACATAGGGTTCGGCCACTTCAATACCATTTGCCACCCGATCAGCCAGGGCTGGCGGCACTATATAGGCGCTGGCCGCGGCGGTGGCCAATAACTTGGCGAGGGCAGGTTTGGCCACAAACGACAAATCGCCGGGGCCAGCCGCTTCAAGCGGCGCGAGGCGGTTTAGGGTAATAGAACCCTCACCGATACAACGACCGCCTAAATAATCCGCCAGGGCCTGCAGAGTAAACGCCTTGGATGAGCCCATATTATTTAGCTTTGTTGAGCTTTTCAGTGACTTTGGCGGTGATGTCAGCAGCCGGGTCCGCCCAAAGTGCCGCTTGGCTCTTCACGATAATATCGATTTTTTCAGCGGCAACCAGCTCATCAATAACCGCCTTCATTT
>DAOQGS010000609.1:0-2479 GCA_035338675.1 Cellvibrionaceae bacterium | reverse complement strand
TTGTCTTCATCGAGCCGAGAGAAACGGCTTGGGTCTACACCGACTTCTTTAATCCAAATATCGGCGGCTTCATCATCGCTGATGTGCACCGTCACCCACAGGCGCTCAGGAGGTAGCTTGAGGATTTGGGTGAGAAATTCCCAGGCGTAAAAAATGGCATCGCGCTTGAAGTAATCGCCGAAGCTGAAGTTGCCGAGCATTTCAAAAAAGGTGTGGTGGCGGGCGGTGTAGCCGACGTTTTCTAAATCATTGTGTTTTCCGCCGGCGCGCACACAGCGCTGGCTGGAGGTGGCGCGGGTATAGGGGCGTTTGTCGTTGCCGATAAATACATCTTTAAACTGCACCATGCCCGAGTTGGTGAACAACAGGGATGGGTCATTGCCCGGAATCAGAGAGCTGCTGGGCACTATGGTGTGCCCCTTGCTGGCAAAGAAATTTAAAAAGGCGTCGCGAATTTGGGCGCATTGCATGGGTAGATTCCGCATCAAAGCCGAAAGGAAAAGGGGCCGCAGTATAAGGGGTTGCAGGCTTGGGGCAAAGCGCTGTGGTGGAGGCTGCCAGGACGGGCAAGGCGATGTTGCCCGAAAACCTCACCCCCCCTATTGGCAGAGGCTCGCAGCAGCGGTTTCACTAAGGTTTTTAGGTATACAGCGCCGCCAACTCCACCCGCGCGATTTTGCCGTTGGGGGTGCGCGGCAGTTGCGTTAAAAACCTTATGTCGGCGGGAATAGCCGCAGCGATTAAGTGATGGGCCAGGTGGTTGTGAATCTGCTCAGGGCTCAGGCGCTTGCCCCCGCGCAGAACAACAAAAGCACACAACTGCACTGCCTCCTGCCCGACTGCTAAAACGGCCGCATCGACAATTTCATCCATCAACAGCAGCGCCCGCTCTACCTCGGCAGGCTCCACTTGCACGCCCTGAACCTTCACCAGGTCATCCACCCGGCCGCTGTATACCCAGTTGCCATCGGCCATCTGCCAGGCCCTATCCCCCGTGCGAAACAGCCGCCCAGGTGCCACCTGGGGCAAGTTAAGAAAACGCGCGGCGGTTAATTCCGGCCGGTGTAAATAACCCTGGGCTAAGGCGGCGCCCCCCACATACAGCTCTCCCTCCTGCCCCAGGGGCACGGGGTTTTGGTTCTCATCCAAGAGGTACAGTTGCACCTGGTCAATGGCCGCGCCAATGGGCAGTGTAGCTGTGGCGGGCACTGGCGTAGTGGGGCTGAGCAGCCAATAGGTCACATCCGCCGCCACCTCGGTGGAGCCATAGAGATTGAGCAAACTACTCTGCGGCAAACGGATGCGAAAATCCGCCGCCAGGCTCGTAGGCACTGCCTCACCACTGAGGGTCCACAGCCACAGGTTAGGCAGGCGCTTGGCGAGGTTGAGGGTGGTGTTGAGCAGGTTTTTAAGCAGGCTCGGCAGTAAAACCAGGCGGGTAACCCTATGTTTGGCCAGTAACTCCACCAGAGCAGCGGGGTTGGCGATCACGGAGTCATGGGCGATGACAGCGGGAATGCCCGCCAACAGAGGGCCGAGCATCTCCCAGATGGAGTCTACAAAACTGGGGGAGGTTTTCAGGCAGCAGACTTCATCGCTGGCAAAGGGGAATTGCCGCCACATCCAGTGCAAGCGATTGAGGGTGGCCCCTTGCAAGCCCACTACCCCTTTAGCATCGCCGCTGGAGCCGGAGGTGTACATCACATACAAAGGATCATCCGCGCTGCGCTTAACAGCGCTGAGGTCGATGGCACAGGCGGCGGTATCGGCCAGCCAAAAATCCACCCGCATACAGCGCACGCACAAGTCCTCTAGGGCAGCGGCGCCCTTGGCGTCCACTAACACCAGGGGCGCTGCCGAGTCGGCCAACATATAGCGCAAGCGCTCGGCGGGGTAACTGGGATCCAGGGGCATAAAACAGGCACCCACCTGGATAATGGCCAGCATCCCGGCCATATAGGCCTCCGAGCGCTCGGAGGCTAATCCTACAATAGTGCCTGGGGCAACCTGGGCGCGGCGCAGTTGATGGCTGATGCGGGTGACCTTCTCGGCCAAGCGGGCAAAACTGATGGCCTGATCGCCTTCGTAAAGGGCGATTGCGTGGGGGCTGCACAGTACGCGCTCGGCGAATAGATCGAACAAACCCGCCGCCTCCCGCTCTAGCTGCTCCCCCAGCTGCACCTGTTCGGCAAGTACCGCCTGGATATCAGCCTCAGTAGTTAAGGGGTTAGCCAGCACCGCCCGCAACACCTCAATGGATTCACCCGCCAGGGTATGAAACAGCCGCGTGCGCGACACAAACCCCTCCCCCGTGTCCCGCTGGCGCATCTGTAGGCGCACGTTAAAGGCGTTGATGCGCGCCTGCTGTTGGGGGCTTAGGTGGCTGAGCTGGTTGCGCAGCTCCGTGGGGATATAACGGTAGGTGAGGATATTCAGCACTGGCGCAGAGACCAGCTCAAAGGCGGCGCTAGCCCTAATC
>DAOQGS010000608.1:0-2484 GCA_035338675.1 Cellvibrionaceae bacterium | reverse complement strand
ACGAGCCTACTTAGGATGTATTCACGGCGTGTCTGAAATGATGTGTATTCATTGCGGTGTCTAGACAGCAAGCTGCCAGATCAAAAGTAGGGTTTGTCTTATTAACCTGGCGGCAAAATAGATCGTCCTGATCTATTTTGCCGTCGCCGCATTAAAACTGGCGAAAATGCGCGGATTTTCTTGTTTTAACGCAGCTCGCGGCGGTTTGCACCGCCGAGCGCGGCATCCTTGCCGCGATCATTAACCCGGCACTAAATGCCGCCGGGTTAATATCTCTGCATTTTTTTGATTTGGCACAACTTGTTTTTTTCCCTGTTAGCCACACTATATTCAGCAAGCGGTAAATCAGTTAAACGATACAGCCGCATGGGGATATCAGCTTGAGCAAGCAAGGGATACTGCGAATATCACCTGGCGGCCTATTGCATAGGCAGGCAGCAGTGGGCTTGCACAGCATTAATCCGGCGGCTTTTTGTGCCGAGTTAATAAGGGCGGTGAGGATGCCGTTTAGAGATTCCCTAATAATACCAACCCCGTAGTTAATTATTTTTTTGAGGAGACTAAGCTATGAGTTTAATACCACGCAACACACTCAATGAAATAGAACACCTGTTTGACCACACCTGGCTGCCGTTTCGCTATGACGGCGGGCGCTTTGGCACCCTGGCCCCCAGGGTTGACCTAAAAGAAAAAGACGATAGTTTTGAAATCACACTGGAACTGCCGGGGGTTAAAAAAGAAAACCTGGCGATCACCCTAAACGCGGGCATATTGAGAATTGAGGCGGAAAGCAAACAAGAAAGCGTGGAGAAAAACGATAAAATTCTGCGTCAAGAACGCCACTACGGCAAATATGTGCGCAGTTTTGAATTGGGCCCGCAAGTGCAAGATAGTGATATATCCGCAACCTTTGAAAACGGCATACTCACTTTAGTAGCACCCAAACACAAAGAAGTAACACCGGCCACGCGCCGCATCGAAGTCAAGTAGTTACCGGCGCAACAACAATCTCAGCCCATCCTGCAATCGGCAGGGTGGGCTGAGGTGCCGCTGACATACATAATGAACACAAAAATAGCAGACGAAAATTTGTTTTTCGCACATATGTGATTGATGGCTCAAGCGCTTTTAAGCGAACAAAAGCTCATGCGCAAAACGCCCACAAATACCCGTTTTATCCCCCGCAAAATCGCGCCAGTGCTGCGCAAAACTGCGGCCCGTTTCCAGGTGGCACAGATCCGGATACACATCAGCTAAAGGCGCCAGCACATAAGCGTGACGCAATATATCGGCCCGCGGCAAATGCCCCACAACAGAAGCGCCACGGCAATTACCGTAAATTAAAATATCAATATCAATGCAGCGATCTGCCCATTTTTGTGCCTGGGGTGGACGCCCCACGGTCAATTCAATAGCCCGCAAAGCAGCTTTTAATTCTTCAAGCGTTAAATCTGTGTGCACGCCCGCCACTAAATTCCAAAAATTCGGCCCGCTAAAACCTACCGCGCAGGTTTCATAAATAGGCGACAAAACAAAATCGGTAAATTGGCGGCGCAATAGCACTACCGCCTTGCCTAAATGCAGGCGCGGTTCAATATTGCTGCCCAAACCCAAAATAACCTGCTGCACCTTAGCAATCCCGCCAGCGCTCAATACTTACCCCCAAGGTGCGTGCAGCGGGTATGGCGCCAGGTTTATACAGCGTCAGGCGCACACGGGGGGTATTAAATTCGCGCAATAAACACTGCGCCAAATAATCCGCCAAGCGCTCAATTAATTGACAGCTATAGCCCTGTGCCCAGGCCTGTAAGCGCTCAGCCACGGCAGCGTAATTCAGTGCATGGGCCAAATCATCGGTCTGAGCGGCAAGGCTGATATCCCAGGCTAAATCCACATCCAAAAATAACCGCTGCTCAATGGCCTGCTCCCAGGCGAACACGCCGATATGTGTATCCAGGGGTAAGTCGCGAATAAATATCCAGTCCATAACCTAGGCCAGTACCGGTAAATCGATTAAGGGCCAGCGCGGGGTTACTTCCACAGCAAGACCGGCATGGGCACCGCGCAGCAGGCGCTGGCAACCGGCGTAGGCAATCATGGCGCCATTATCCGTGCAGAATTCGTGGCGGGCATAAAAAACCTCACCACCCACTTTTTGCAGCGCGCTGTGCAGTTTTTCCCGCAAACGTGTATTGGCGGACACACCACCGGCAATGACCAAACGCTTTAATCCCGTCGCCTCCAGCGCCCGGCGGGATTTAATCACCAGGGTATCCACCACGGCTTCTTCGAAGGCGGCGGCTATATCCGCGCAGGTTTGTTCATCCGGCAGGCCATCGGCCAAAGCGTGTTGCTCGATTGTGTTTAGGGTGAACGTCTTTAAACCGCTAAAACTAAAATCCAAACCGGGCCGGTCAGTCATGGGGCGGGGGAATTTAAAGCGTGCCCGCTCGCCTTTTTGCGCCAAGCGCGCCAGGTGGGGGC
>DAOQGS010000607.1:0-2486 GCA_035338675.1 Cellvibrionaceae bacterium | reverse complement strand
GTTAATATGAATGCGCCCAGCAGGCAAAAAAAGCCTGCATATCGTTTGAATAAATTGCCCATGGATTTTATCTCGATCGTTATTTTTAAGCCGCCCATTGCGGTGGAGAAGAACCGAAGCCTAAGCCTAAAAACAACTGTGAACAATGGTCGGATTTATCTTCTTTCTGTTCTTGCGATGAAGATCAAAGAGGAATTTAAAAATTGCAAAAATAAGAAGATCGTATTGTTTTACAATAAAATTATTTTTATTTGTGCTGATGTTTGGGGTGGAAAAAAGATGGGGTGTGTTAAAAGGGGGTTAATTAAAGACTGTGCGGTGTTGTTAGTCCGGCGGCGGTGCAAATCACCGGGTTAATATAGGCACTTTTTATGTCGGTGTGTAAGAGTTTTCTGGGGGCGTTGTTAGAGAGACTCTGAATAATTACTAAAAATTGGTAAGGATATTGCGCGAACAGGAAAATTCCTACACGGCGAAGAGCAACCTGTTTGTGTTGGTGCGGCTTATATTGGAGGTGAAAACGGAAAGAGTATACAAAACGACTGGTCGATTGGTTTATCGCTATGCTACCTGGCTGGCGAGTAAAACTGGCCAAAACCAATCCATTGGCGCAGGCGGAAAAGATCAAAGTCGGTGTTCGAGCCAAAGTGGAACATGCGTTTTTTACATATAATGCGTGTTCCACTACAACACAGTTCGCTGTTTCGGTTTGGCGAAAAATACCAATGGGCTGTATGTGCTAACGGGATTAACCATTCTATTACGAATGAAATAGACTCTGCTGCCCTAGGGGCAGTGCGCTAGCGATTTGATAAAATGGCAATTCGCAGGCGGAAAACGATAATTTGATAGGCGATTTTTGACTGAGTTTTGACAGTTTTCGATTTTGGGACGTATCCTTTAAAAAGGATTAATTTTTCAGTGCTTCCTTAAGTTTAAAAATTAAATTGACATGAAACAGCAGTGCTATCGATAGTAGTATCTTTGCTTTTGGTCCTATGCCATTCAATATTTATAACGTGCTGACCAAAGCTCCAGCCCGCACCTAAGCCATAACTGATGCCTTTATAAGCGGTATTGGACGATGCGTAATAATCCTCGTCCCTAAAGCTCCATTCAGAGTTATAACCGGCATAACCCAATAACGCGAAAGCCTTGAAGGCCCCGGAATTAAATTGAGGTTTCGCATACAGGGCGTACATGGAACCAATTTTAATTTCTCCCAGGTCAAGCGCTTCCTCCTGCCCATCCAGGTGGCGCTTGCCCTTATTGATGCCAAGCCCTAAGCGCGCTTCGGCGGCAAAAAATTCGTTGTATTCAAGGCCGTAAATACCTTCCAGCGTATCGGCATCAGTTGAGATAGTGAAATGATTGCTATTGGTATCGATGGAATTGCGGTTGACTGCCAAGGCTAAATATTGGGTTGCGGCCAGCGCGCCGCTGGTTGCCGTAGCTGCGGTTAATGCAAGAGCTAGCGTTAAAAATTGTTTTTTCATTTGGGTTCTCCTTGGTGTGTCCAAAAAAATGGGGCTTCTGTTATGAGCCCCATCGCGGTTAAATACTTATGGAAATTCTGAAAAATTACCTTACTCGCCCTGGCGTCGTTGAATTTAGGCTAGGCGCCCCCGCAAAAATGCTCATTTACTGCGTGTAAACTCGGCAATTGCTCCTGCATTGCTCTACCTCCTGCCTCCCTGCAGTCGTCCGCTTTTTTTGGCAAATTCGCCTAGCCAGCGCTTCGCCGCCTACATTTTTCAGAGGTTCCTTATCAGACGTTAAAGTGAAAGATGGCCTTGGAAGTGCCATTTTTACTGGGTCTCAGCGCGGTTTGGCTCATTCCGTAGTCACTTCCATATACATTTTTTGCGGCCATCCCCATTCGGGTGGCCTCACCCGCGTTCACTTGGTCTGCTCCGTCAAGAGATCGAGCACGTCGGTCTCCAGGATCGCGCCCAGCTTGCACAGGACCAGCAGGGACGGGTTGCCTACAGCGCGCTCGATCTGACTCACGTAGGTGCGATCCACATCCGCGCTCAGGGCGAGCGCCTCCTGCGACAAGCCACGCTTGCCCCGGAAGTCTTTCATGTTGCGCGCCAAGTCCTGACGCACTTGCTCGTAGTCTCGTCCCATCAACGCCGAGCATGGGCGTCATGAGACCTTTAATCCACGGACTATATTCGACAATGTCGAATATAGTCTTCATAATCAGCTCAACTTGGGATCAAAGGGAGCTGATGGATGAGTGGACTCTGCTTTCGGATGCTGGCCGGGCTGGCCGTTGTGATGACCGTGACCGGCTGTGTCACGACACAGCCGCAGGCTGACGGCTCGACCAAGGTTCACCTCTCCTTGGGTGGCGTGTCGAAGGCCAGCCAAGGTAACGTGGCACCGCCTCCTACTACCGAGACTCGCCCAGCCGTCGTTGCCAATCAAGCAAAGCCAGACCAAAGCGCGCCGCCCGGCGCTCCTGGCATCCGTGCAACAGC
>DAOQGS010000606.1:0-2493 GCA_035338675.1 Cellvibrionaceae bacterium | reverse complement strand
CCAATTATGAAAGTATTCATGCCCCACAACACTTTCAATATTTTGATAATCCAGATCAGTTGCTGTTTCACTGTCTGCTAACACATATTTAGTATTAAAAATATTGAGGCCTTTATTTTCCATAGCGCCCATATTAAAATCATCCACCGCCACGATCATAAAAATATCCAGATCGTATTCGCGGCCATACACCTCTTCATCCCAGCGCATAGCGTTTTTTAAACTCGCCATAGCGTGCTCGCACTTATCCAGGTCTTTTTCTTCCACAAATATTTTCAAGGTTACGGCTCGGCCTGAGGCGGTGGTAAAAGAATCCTCCACACAGGCTAAATCACCGGCCACCAGGGCAAATAAATAAGCGGGTTTTTTAAACGGGTCCTGCCAGGTGGCAAAATGGCGGCCATTTTCTAAGGCGCCTTGCGCAATTAAATTGCCGTTGGAGAGCAGCACCGGGTAAGCCGTTTTATCCGCCTCAATGCGGGTGGTAAAACTACTCATGGCATCAGGGCGGTCTAAATAAAAGGTAATTTTGCGAAAGCCTTCGGCTTCACACTGGGTGCAATACATGGTGCGCGAGCGATACAAACCCTCTAGGGCAGTATTTTTGTGGGGCTCGATATGCACACGGGTTGTTAGCGTACATTCAGCGGGCACAGTGTGAATCGTTAAAAATTCATCATCCAGGCTGTAGTGCTCAGTACTTAATGGCGCGCCGTTTAATTCAATGCTAATAAGTTTTAGCTGCTGGCCGTGTAAGCGTAACGGCGCCGAGTGCTCGCCATTACGCTTAAGGCTTAATTCGGCGGTTACTTCCGTGTAGTCGTCAAAGAGGGCAAAATTTAATTGGGTGGTGAGGATAGAATATTCAGGGGCTTGGTAATCTTTTAAATAAGTGGTTACGCCAACGCTACTCATAACAGGCCTCGGGCAATTATTGCCATTTAATCGGGGTTTCGTGGGTGTGAATATGGCTGTCATCCGCGCAGGGTTCTTCTTTTGGCGGAATATAACCCACCCGCTCTTCCATCGGCACATGCAGGGTTTCCCAGGCGATTATCGCCTGTAAACAGGTAGCCGTTTGCTCGGGGGTTAAGCGCTCCCCATTGGGCCATTTGCGCAGCTCAACGGCGGTTTTAAACGCTTGGTAGATTTCAGCGGTCATGGCTTTGGTGATTTCGTTGATATCCATTGATACCCTACCTATAAGCAGTCTTTGAAAGTGGCAACGCCTGCATTTGCAACTGATATTTTCGATGCACGATAAACTAGCTGCGATTACAACTATCGGTTAATTCGTCTCATACTAAATATTTCGTCCAACACCTTTTCACCTAAGCTTGTCGGGGCCAACTCATATGATACCGTGCAATCAAGGGAGTCCGTGCTTTTCTCCCAATTGATGAGCGATATCAAGTGAGTTTTAACCTCTTCGCAAGACATAAAGATGGATTCACTTAGTTCATACACATGATCTTTGGTGTTTTCTGGAGTAAGCCGACATAGGCCTACCAACCCCTTCTCCATTAGCCCCAGGACCAAGTTTCTGGCGATCTCTATTTGTTTGCTGCCAGTGTGCCCCCGATAAGAAGGACACGCGATGCTTAATACCTCATACAGAGGCACGCCAAAATCGGTCATTTCAATCAATAATTTTCTCTCGTCCTCTGATATTTCGATTTGATTACTTATCATTATCACCAATTAATTGCGCGTTTAATCACATCGACTATGCAAGCAAGGTCATCATCAGAGCAACGCTTGAGATGGTCCGAATTTATTACGTCTTCGGCAGCGTAACTCCCGTCTGCCCCTGATATTTCCCCTTGCGATCCCCATAAGAGGTTTCACAAATTTCATCGCTTTCAAAAAACAACATCTGCGCTACACCTTCATTGGCGTAAATTTTCGCAGGCAGGGGCGTGGTGTTGGAAAACTCTAAAGTGACGTGGCCTTCCCACTCGGGTTCTAGAGGCGTGACATTGACAATAATGCCGCAGCGGGCGTAGGTGGATTTACCTAAACACACAGTAAGCACACTGCGGGGAATGCGAAAATACTCCACCGTGCGGGCAAGGGCGAATGAATTGGGCGGGATAATACACACGTCGCTTTGGATATCCACAAAACTGCTTTCATCAAAGTGTTTTGGGTCTACCGTTACCGAATGCACATTGGTAAAAATTTTAAATTCGTTGGCGCAGCGCACGTCGTAGCCGTAGCTGGAGGTGCCGTAGGAAATTAATTTTTGCCCGGCGCCGTCAAAGCGCACTTGGCCTGCCTCAAAGGGTTCGATCATGCCGTGCTCTTGGGCCATGCGGCGAATCCAGCGGTCGGATTTAATTGCCATGCTAAAAACCTTAATCGTTAGTAATTACAATAGTTGGGGCGCCCGCGCCCTGTTGGGCCTGCGCCCATAAGCGCGCGCCTAATTGCCTGGCAATACTGCGGTAAATACGGCTTACCGCACTGTTGGGATCGGCAACCAGCGGCGGG
>DAOQGS010000605.1:0-2497 GCA_035338675.1 Cellvibrionaceae bacterium | reverse complement strand
AGCGCTGCCCTCGGTAGTCTCTGTGTTGTTCATGTGTTAAGTTTGCGGGCGGCATTTGCGCCTCTACCTTGTGTGTATTTTTCACCTCCCTCTTTAATTTTTCTCATTTAGGTACCCTTATGAAACAACTTGCATCACTGTGTGTACAGTCATTACTCCTGGTGTCCCTGAGCGCTCCTGTATTGGCCAATCCGGTGTATTGGACGGATTGGACGGCGGTGCCTACTGCCGCTTCGGCGGAGGGTTCAATTCAGGTGGATAACACGTTGGTAGGGGTGACCTACACCGGCAGCAGCAATCACGCCTTTGTACAAACCGGCAGTGGCACTAATTACTGGGGCGGCAATGCCTATACCCAGGGCAGTGTGGATAATGCGCCGCTGCCGTCGGAACTGGTCGCTTTAAATGCCGGTGGTGCTGTAACCATCAGCTTTTCCCAGCCGGTGGTTGATCCCTATATCGGCCTGGTCAGTTGGAACGGCAACACCGTTAATTTTGGCCAGCCCATCAGCATCGACAGCTTCGGCCCAGGCTTTTGGGGCACAGGCACTCCAGTGCTCAACAGCGCGCAAACGGGTTTTTTCGGCAACGGCGAAGTGCACGGTGTTATCAGTTTGAAAGGCACCTACAGTGCCTTAAGTTTTAGCCATACCAGCGAGAACTGGCACGGCTTTACCGTGGGGGTTAGCGCTGTGCCCTGGCCCGCCAGTGCTTGGTTGTTCGCCCTCGGCCTTGGCGTGTTGGCGCCCGTGGCCCGCAAAGCCACCGCCGGTCGCTAAGGCTATTTCTGCGGTCGCAATTGCCCGCCGCTTTTGTTAAGGTGCGCGCCGTGAGTGGGTTAGACAATCGCTCCTGGCAACAGGGGAGGAAAGTCCGGGCTCCATAGGGCAGAACGCCAGGTAACGCCTGGGGGGCGCGAGCCTACGGAAAGTGCAACAGAGAATAAACCGCCATGCATTTATGTGTGGTAAGGGTGAAATGGTGCGGTAAGAGCGCACCGCGCAGCTGGTAACAGTCTGCGGCTAGGTAAACCCCGTTCGGAGCAAGACCAAATAGGAATCCATTGGCGCGGCCCGCGCTGGATTCGGGTAGGTCGCTTGAGGCCTGTGGTGACACAGGTCCCAGATGAATGATTGTCCGCGACAGAACCCGGCTTATCGACCCACTCCGCCTATTAATAACCTAATAGCCGCTGCGGTTTTTAGGAATCAAAAAAGCCCGGCAGTGTAACTGCCGGGCTTTTTTTCGTCTGAGACTCTTGTTTAGACTCGAGCCGGGCTGTGTTACCAGCGCTCTATGGTGTTGGGGAATTTAGCTATATCCTCAGGGGTGGCGGCATCCTTACACTCGCCGCGCAACCGCGAATGGCTCTCCCCCGCGTAACGCCCCAGCGGCAAAAACCCCGCCTTACAAAAGCCGTTGCTGGCCAGGGTATCTTTTAGCAGGCCTTTCAGCTGCCGCTCGGATGGTGCCTCCTCTAAGCCGCGGCGGCTCGATAAAGGATCCAGCTGGGCGGGTTTGGGGATTAGGGTAAGCTCAAAGCGTTTAATGTGGTCGGCGGTGATAAGGGTTTTAAATTGCAGATCGGGCGCGTTAAACCCCCGTTGGCTGCTGCAACCGGCCGAGTCCAGCGCGAGCAGGATACTAAGCGAAATGCAAAAGAACTTAAGCATGCAGTCCTCGTTTTAGGGTGGAATGGCGGCAGCGTAGAAGCTGCCGCCGCCTAAGCTTATCACGCAGGGCTACTGCTTCAGCGGCTGATTAAATAGGGGATTTTTTAGCGGCGGTCTTTTTGTCTTTCTCATCACATTTTTTTGGTTCATCCCCTATGGCGCCGTGGTGGCCTTCGCCGCCGTGATGGCCGTGGGCCGCCGCCAATTTAGCCAGCTCATCGGGGGTGAGAATTTCCGCTAATTTTGCTTGGTGCGCCGCCTGCATAGCCTCGCGATCCTGTTTGAACTGGGTTTCCAACGCTTCAAGTTTGGCAGCCCGCTCAGGATCCAAATCCAGTTTCTTCGATAGGGGGCACTTGCCATCGGGGCAGTCGCCGCCGGGGCAGGCTAATACGCTGCTGGCCAAAAAGACGCTAACCAAAGCGGCAAAAAGGATCTGTAACATGGTGAACTCCAGTGGGGTAAGGTGAGTGAATTGGTTGCCACGGGCCTGCTCAGGTTCCAGGGATTCAAGCCAAATTGTACAAGCTTGAACCTAGGTCACAGGTTGGTGCGCGCTGCGAGCCGTGTTAGCAGCTTTAGTATGGTGCCGCCCCAAAGAGCTTCAACGGCGACTGGGTCACGTTCGTGAAGAAAAACCGGACTGACTGCTTTGGCTCCGTATGCAGCTACAATAATCAGTCTTCGCTAAAACCATGATCCATGGAGTATGGGGTTGCCTTCGATGGAATTTGTGATCCATCTGCATGCTTCTGTCTTGAAACTTCTATGAGGGTAATAGAATTTCCGGTATAAGGGTTTGCTGCTTATCCGGGGTTTCATTA
>DAOQGS010000604.1:0-2503 GCA_035338675.1 Cellvibrionaceae bacterium | reverse complement strand
GGGGGTAATAGTACCGGTGCGACCCACTTGAAAATCCACGTCGATTAATTGGGTAATTTCTTCTTGGGCGGGGAATTTATGGGCTATGGCCCAGCGCGGGGCGCGGGAGATAAAACCGAGCTGCTGTTGTAACTGACCTGAGTTAACTTTGAATACCACACCATCAATATCAAAAGGCAATTGGGCGCGTTTAGCCATAATGCGCTGATAATAATCCCAACAGGCATCGATATTATCTGCCAGGGTGACTTCATCGCTAATTGCAAAGCCCCAGCTTTTTAATTGTTGCAGCAGGGCAAAATGTTCATCGGCCACCGCGCCACCTTCCACCAAACCCACCGCATAGGCGCACATAAATAAAGGCCGAGTTTGGGTGATGCGGCTGTCCAGTTGGCGCAAACTGCCCGCAGCGGCATTGCGCGGATTGACAAATAATTTCTCGCCATTTTGGCGCGCCTGTTCATTCATGGCGGCAAAACCGGTTTTAGTCATGTAAATTTCACCGCGCACTTCAATGCGCGCTGGAATTAAATCGCCGCTTAAGCGCAGGGGAATACTGCGAATGGTGCGCACATTTTGGGTAATATCCTCCCCCACCGCGCCGTCGCCGCGAGTCGCCCCGCGCACTAAAATGCCAGCTTCGTATAACAGGCTAACGGCTATGCCGTCGTATTTGGGCTCGCAGCAAAATGCAAGCTCAGCGGTGGATTTTAGGCGGTCTTTTATGCGCTTATCAAAGGCCCATAAATCTTCTTGGCTAAAGGCGTTATCCAAGGACAACATGGGCACAAAATGGCTGACTTCAGCAAAACTTTTTAGAGGCGGCGCGCCCACTCGCTGGGTGGGCGAAAAAGCGGTGCGCAATTCGGGAAATTGTTCTTCTAAGGTTTTTAATTCGCGAAATAAGCGGTCGTATTCCGCGTCGGGAATGCTGGGGTCATCCTGCACATAATAGGCTTGATTGGCCTGTGTAATTAACTGGGTTAACTCTGCGACACGCGCCCTTGCCGTTGCCTGATCCATACACACCTCAGATAAAAAACGCCCTGTTAAACAGGGCGTAATAAATTCAACCTATAAATTAAAGCCATTCGCACTGGGGCTTAATGGGCCTTTTGCAAACGCCATTTACGCTCAAATTCCGCCACCCGCTCTTTATAGTGTTCAAATATTTGCTGGGTCATATTATTGCGCGCTTCGTCTTTTAGCTCACCGCCCAAACCCTGGGTGAGGCGTTTGGCCGCCTGGGCCATCAAAGCAAAGGCATGCATAGCTTCTTCACCGCAGGGCAGGGTCATAAATAAACTTAACCCCGGCGTTTCAAAATCATTCATGTTGGATAATTCAAAGGTGCCGGGTTTAACCAAATTAGCGAGGCTAAATAACACTGGGCCAGTGCCGTTTTCCTGGGCGTGGCGATGGAATATATCCATGTCGCCAAAGCGCATATGCAGGTCCATCAAAATAGGCAGTAGGTCATCACCGTAAAAGGTGCTGCCCTTGGGCGCCATAATATGCATCACCAAAACCTCCTGGGGCGCGGGCGCGGCCTGGGGGGCGGCTTTGGCGGCGGCGGGTTTTAATTCCGCTTTGGCTTCTGCTTTTACGCTGATGGGTTTTATTTCGGGGAATAAATCATCCAATTCGGCGTCGAGTTTTTTTAAGTCCGGCGCTATAAAACCATCATCGCCGCTGGGCACTTGTGTAGACACTTGCGGCGCCTGGGTGCGCTTGGCAAAGGCTTTCATTAAATTGGGCAGCGGATCGGCGGCCGGTTCCGGGGCGACTTTTTCAATTACATCGGGCTCGGCGCCCTCTTTGCGCACACCGCGGGTTTTTTTTGATTCCACATGTTTTTGCCGCACGTTTTGCAGAATATTTTCTGCATCGTTGTCATCGCGCACGGCGGCGATGCGCGCACCGCCGCTGGGAAATTCGCTGGAGAGGGGCGGATCTTCATCCAAGGGCAAGGCGTCGTTGGCGGAGACCTCCTGGCGGGCCATTTTAATTTTTGGCGCGCGCATACGGCGCCAGCCGTCCAACAAAATGCCAGCAATTAATAACACACTGATAATTATGAGCCATTCACGCATTCTTCTAATATTCCTCAATCGGCAGCTAATTCGGCTGCATGGGCGATATCGACGCTGACCACACGGGACACCCCGGGCTCTTGCATGGTCACACCTAATAGGTGTTCGGCCATCTCCATCGCTATTTTGTTATGGGTGATAAAAATAAACTGCACCTGCTCGGCCATGGCCTCAACCAAACGGGCAAAACGCCCCACGTTGGCATCATCCAACGGGGCGTCTACTTCATCCAGGAGGCAAAACGGCGCAGGGTTGAGGCGAAACAGCGCAAATACCAGCGCCAGGGCAGTAAGGGCTTTTTCGCCGCCGGATAACAAATGTATGGTGCTGTTCTTCTTGCCGGGCGGGCGCGCCATGATGGCGACACCGGCCGCTAAAAGATCATCACCGGTTAATTCTAAATAAGCACT
>DAOQGS010000603.1:0-2513 GCA_035338675.1 Cellvibrionaceae bacterium | reverse complement strand
CATAGTTAACAATCGTGCGGGAACCAAAATCAATATAACGGCTGGAATCCTTCAGCTGAAATAACAACTGAGACTCCAAATCCTTCGCCATCCCATGGGCTTCCATATCTTTAATGCCTAAGGTACTGCGCATCTGCAAACTGCAGCGCAAACCGTAGCGCTCAATAGTGCTAAAAAACTGCTGCCCTACTTGATCCAAGTTATCGCAGTCATTCACGGCCAATAAGAACTGGATATTAGCGCCCAGATCTGAGTTATCCACCATTGCATTGCGAGCTGTTTCGGTGGCCATTTCCAAGCGTTTTTGTAACTGCTCATTAGCAATCCGATGAAAAATGCTTTTAGTAATGCGGGCATTTATTTCATCAACAGTGGCAAGATTAATATCAATTAAATCATCACAGCCCACTTCAAAGGCTTTTAATTTTTCCTCCGGGCCAACACCATTGGTCAACACCAATAGCGGTAATCCTTTTGGCGATAAAAACGTTGCTATCTCCTGGCAATACGGCAAATCAAGCGTGGAATCGGCCAGCCCATCATAAACAACTATGCGGTAATTCTTTTCCTCTAACGCATCACCAAGCTGCCCAATATCAGTAATCGCATCGCCTTTAAAATAGGCGATAACCTGATTGGCAACAGTGGAAATTTGCTTACCTAGGACTAAAACATGGTACATATTCTTCTCCCTCGGGCGCTAGATCCTCAGAAACCCTACCCTAATCATGAACGCCAGGCCTGCAGCGCTCCCTAGCTTAAGGTTAGCTGAGACTGTGGGCTTGTCCAATGGGCCGCAAGGCCACTCCAAGGCTTCAAGGGTCTAAGCTCGCAGCCGGAATTAGCCGGTTTGGCGAGCTACAGATATAGATGAGCAAGTTCATTAAGGCCGGGTTAGCCATAGCGGCAAGCTGGGGCTAACCCCCTCTTGCGGTGGGAAAGAATTTCAGCACGCCAATAGGATCTCGTCTAAATTGATAGAGAAGCGTATTTAATGCCAAGGTTAGTATCTGCTATGGAAACTTCAGTTGTCGCCAAAACCATCGCACAACAGTTGGCGAACAAGATAAAGCAAAAAAAAATCGATGTGCCCATGCTTCCTGAAGTGGCCAACCGGGTTATGCGCCTAACGCAAGACCCCAATGCCATCACAACGGATTTAGCAAAACTGGTACAAAGCGACCAAGTACTGGCAGGCCACGTGATGCGCATTGCCAATTCCGCGCTCTATTCGCCCAACACCAAGCTTGTTTCCCTGCAGCAGGCAATTTCGCGGCTGGGCATGAGTATTATTGGCGAAATTGCTCTAGCGGCTTCTATTAATAGCAAAATGTTCAATGCGCCTGGGCACAATAAAATTATTCAATGCCAATTGCGCTACGCACTCTACACCGCCTTATGGGCGAAAGAAGTCGCCCGTGTATGCAAACGCAATGTGGAAGCGGCATTTTTAGCAGGGCTTCTACACGACATAGGCCGCCCTGTGTGCCTGCAAGCTACGGTAGAAATTGCTACCCAATGCGGTTTCTCCGTTACCAACGCCGATCTGGTCCCTATTGAAGCAGCGTTTAGCCGCGCCTTGGGTGTACTGGTGGTTAATTTATGGGAAATGCCCGCCATAGTGTGCGATGTGTTAAGCATGTTTGATCGCTACGAGGAAGCGGGCGATAACAAAGAATTAACCATGGTGGTTGTGGCCGCCTCCAAATTTGCGCAGTACGGCTTATCAATTAATTCAGATCAACCTACCTATAGCCGTAAAGAACTAGAAGAACAGCCAGTTATGGCTGATTTAAATTTATATCTAGAAGATATAGAGTTTTTGCTTGGCAAACAGGCCAATGTGAAGAGCACCCTGGAGAGCATGAGCTTATGACGGCCGACCAAACAGCTGATTTAATTGTTATCGGCAGCGGGCCTGCGGGCCAAAAGGCGGCAATTCAAGGAGCAAAAGCTGGGCAGTCCGTTATTCTAGTGGAAAGCAGCCGGGAGCTGGGCGGCTCCTGTGTGCAGCGGGGCACTATTCCCTCCAAAACCCTGCGGGAAAACGCCCTGCGGGTTAAAAATATGCGGCTAAATGCCCAGCTGGCCAATTATAAATTACCCGAAGATATTGAACTTAATACATTGATTAATCGTTTAAGCGAAGTATTAGCCGCCCACGATACCTATATGCGCAAACAAGTGGAGCGCAATGGTGTTACCTGCATCCATGGCAAAGCGGCATTTATCACACCCCACAGTCTTAACATTACGCGTGTGCGCGGCGGCAACTTAATTGTTGAAGCCAAAAAAATTATTATCGCCACCGGCTCGATTCCGCGCAAACCCGATAATATCGAGGTGGACCACGAACACATATTTGATAGCGACTCTATTTTATCCATGTTATACCTGCCCCGCAGCCTTACGGTGCTCGGCGGCGGTGTTATCGCTAGTGAATATGCGTCAATTTTCCAGGCTTTAGGTGTTAAAGTTACGCCCCCGTAACCTTCTCCTGATCCCAAGTAACT
>DAOQGS010000602.1:0-2521 GCA_035338675.1 Cellvibrionaceae bacterium | reverse complement strand
TAGGGATCGAGTTATAACCGTATTGGTACACGCTGCCATTCCAGCCGAATTGGTAGAGTGTATTGGTGGAGTTTTTCTTAAAAAAATACAATCTATACGTGCTGCCATCATGCAGCATGGCGCTGCGTTTAAAATCCGTATCGGCAGGTGCGCCCGAGATTTGTATATTGGGGATTGAGTTGTAACCGTATTGATAAGTGGTGGTGCCAGGCACATAAGCACCTTGATTGAGGCTTTGGGCATTGGCACACAGGCTGCCAAATGCCATTAAAGCGGCTAATCCTATCATTTTTAAACATGAATTCACGGCCATGGTATGTCCTCAGTTAATGGGTTAAGTTGATGCAGTGCGACTGTCTTTGGCGAAGGTTGCACATTTATGAACAGCGGGCTTTGCCTTGTAATAAGCCCATAAAAATTGGGTCTATGGGGTTATTGCAAATAGGTTAACGCGTTATTGTGATGGGTGCAACGGTGGTGAGAATAATTCTGCAGTCAGAGGCTTGAGGCGTGTGGGGTTTATGCCGTCTTTTTCCTTAGGATTCAACCCTAGGGTGGAAGTGTTATGGATTGTTTGTATAAATTGATCTAGCCGGTTTAAGAGGGTGGCTGTTTTTTAAAATTATTTGTTTTGATGGTGAGTTTTTTATTATTAGGTGGGGTGGGTTTTTTAATTGATTCTGCGTGAAAATGTCGGGCCATCTGGAGTGCATTTAATTGTTTGGTGCGCAGGCTTTCCGTCGGTAATTTTTTGAAAACATCTATTAATTGAAGACTCACTTATTGGTTCTAATTGGCTTTTATTGGTTTCGAATCTGGTGTCTAGGCTCAGGTGTCTTCTTTATGGCTGGTGCTTGCCAGGGAGCTGTTCTTAAGGCCTCAAGCCGCGGGGCTGCGGAAAATGGGCTGAAGTTTAATCTTCGGCCTGATGCTAGGGTGAGTAGAAGTCTAATTTGTAAAAAATTGTAATGGGGCGCACTGGGTCGAATGGTACGGGGCGTGCGGTTAACCCAAGGGTGAAAGGTGTGCCTGGGCTGGGTATGCCTGCGCATAGAGGGCGTATCGCCCGTGCCTGTTGGTGCTTATCTGCAGTTTATATGTTGAGCCTCTTGCATAAATTACTTTTGGGCGGGCTTGCCTCTGAAATAGGGAGGCAAATTGTGCGACTTGCTTCGCATCGCGGTACCAATACGTAAATTTACGTATTTAAGTACCAAGGCTAGTTGATTAAGTTCAGGCTTCAGTTTGCCAGGCTGGAGCCTTTTATGATTTTCCCTTTCCCCGTTACCAATTTGTCCAAAGCCCTCTTCTCCTCTTGCTTTGCATTTGCACTATGTGCGCTAGCGGGTTGCGACGGCGGAGTACTTAAATTCACCGCAGGCACCAGTGCCAGTGTTAAGGTGCCCGAAAATACCGACGGAAAAGTGTGGCAAGCGAGTGTAGTCCTTGATGGGCCTGGAAGTCTTACCGGCTTGAGTTATAGGCTCAGTGGCCCCGATCAAGATAGGTTCTCCATTAATACCGCTACTGGCGAAGTATCCTTGCGTGAGGCTGCGGATTTTGAGCAACCGGGGGATGCGGACAAAAATAACGAATATAGGGTAACTATTGAAGCTTCTGCCAACAAACAAACTGTGGTGCAGAGCCTGCAAGTTCAAGTTACGGATGTTTCACTGCCAAAGGTTGAATTAGTCCAACCTAAGCTAAATGAAAATATAGCTAAGGGAGCTGATTTCACTGCGCAGGCCGTGGTGCGGCTTTACGATGCGGAGTCAAATCAAACGCTTAGTGGCGGGGCGGTGTATTTAAATGGCCAAGCGTTGCAGCAAGATGCCAAGGATACACAATTATTTACCGGTATTTTAAGTGTGCCAACAGTTGGAATAGATATTTCGCTGGTCAGTACATTTGATGGCGGGCATAGTATAAGTGCGCAGGGTAAAATATTTAATAAATTGTCGGCATTAAGCCCGGATATTTTTGGCGTTAATCCAGGTTTTTATCTTTTTTATCTTGATAAAACTGATGCTTCAGTATCTAAAATGAATTTGGCTAATGGCATATCCCAACACTATGTTCAAGACCGGGCTCTTGCTAGTGTAGGTGCTATATTTGATTTTAATTCTTCTTACCAGACTGCCTATTTGGCCGTCGAGGAAGGGGTAGGCGCTTCCCTTAAGTCGCATTTGTATGCATTCCCCGTTGGCAAAGCAATTCCAAAAGTCTTCAGTGCGGGTTGTACTACCGATAAAATTTTAAATCTTGCCTACGACGGCCTCAATAAACGAGTATTGTTGGTGGCCCAGGATAACCAAGCATCCCCTGGAGGTTACTCAGTGTTAGCGATTGGAGTGGATGAGGCTAATGGTTTTGTTAATGGTGAGTATATGGGTGATTGTAAAAAGGCCCTGGAGGCCGGCATTGTTTGGCGTATTCCAGAGAGTGTAATTAAAGGTAAATTTAAGCAGTTTGCATTTCATCGTGTTAGCGGCACATTCGTATTGGCAGATGAGCGTATGCA
>DAOQGS010000601.1:0-2523 GCA_035338675.1 Cellvibrionaceae bacterium | reverse complement strand
CACCGCCTGGTGCGCGGCCTCGATTATTACTCGGATACAGTGTTTGAGTGGGTGACAGACGACCTAGGCGCCCAGGGCACTGTGTGCGCCGGTGGCCGCTACGATGGCCTGGTGGCCCAGTTGGGTGGCCGCCCGACTCCTGCGGTGGGCTGCGCCATGGGGGTTGAGCGCTTGGTGTTGCTGCTGCAAACCCTTGAGAAGATCCCCGAGGGCATCAGCGACGATACGGATGCGGTGTTTATTGTGTTGGGGGATTACATGCCGCAAGCCTTGGCCCTGGCGGAATCCCTGCGGGATGAGATGCCCCTGCTGCGCCTAACCCTGCAAGCTGGCGGCGGCAGCTTGAAAAACCAGCTTAAGCGGGCGGATAAATCCTCAGCCCAAGTGGCGCTGATTTTGGGTGAGGCGGAATTTAATTGCCAACAACTAGTCGTTAAACACCTGCGCCAGGAGCGCGCGCAAGCGCAAGTGGCGTTTAGCGAGGCGGCGGCTTTAATCGAGCAGTGGCTCACTGAATAACCAATACCCGGCGCCCTAAAGCACCGGGCTTCCATTTATTAACCATAACGATAATAGGAGTGCACTGTGTCTGCACATCTCACAGAAGAAGAACAAATAGAAGCGTTTAAACGCTGGTGGCAGCGCTATGGCACCTCAACCGTGGCGTCGGTGGCCTTAGCGTCCGCCCTTTACGTGGGCTGGAACCTGTACCAAAACCACCGCGCGGAGGTGGCTGCCGAGGCCTCTAAGCAGTACGACAAACTCGCCCAATTGATTAAGCCCCTGAATGACAAACCCCTCAGTGCGGAGCAAAAAACCCAGGCCAAGGGCTTAGCTGAAGCGCTGGTTAAGGATCAAAAAGGCAGCTTGTACGCGGATCTTGCCTCCTTGGCCCTGGCCAAATTGGCCGTGGAAGACAACGACCTTGCCACCGCTACCACGGCTCTGCGCCGAGTGGTGGAGACCAGCACCGATGCCCCTACCGTGGATATAGCGCGGCTGCGTTTAGCTAAGGTGTTGGCGGCGGATAAAAAAGTAGATGAAGCCTTAGGTCTCTTGGGCGCGGCGGTAAATGCCGAATTTGAAGCCAGCTACGCCGAAGCCAAGGGCGATATTCTGGTGCAGGAGAACCGCCTAGCGGAAGCCTTCAGCGCCTATCAGGCGGCTATGACTTCCGTGAACAAACAAGGCGGCGGCCAGGAGAGCGCCATGCGCCGCAGTATTTTGCAGTTCAAACTGGAGAATGCCCGCGAGCCTGGCACCGCTGTGAATCCTCTGGCGGAGACCCCCGCCAATTCCCCTGCTGCTGAAGCGGCTCCTGCCGCTGAGGCCAAGCCATGAGGCAAGTGTTAAGAGCGGCGGCGGTGGCCTTGGCGCTGTGCCTCGCCGCCTGCAGTAAGGTGGATGAAAACCTCAAACCGGTGGATCTGGTTAAGTTTGACGCCTCCGTGACCTTAAAAAAACGCTGGAGCCAATCCATCGGCGCGGGTCATGATCGCTTCTACAACCGTTTTCGCGTGGCTGTGCAGGGCGAGCACCTGTTTGCTGCCGATGATAAAGGCGGTGTATTTGCCCTCAATGCCAGCAACGGCAAAACCCTCTGGAAAACCCAGCTGGATACCGCCATAGGTGGCGCCGTGGGGGCATCCCCTAGCAGTGTGTTGGTGGGTACCCTAAAGGGTGAGGTGATTGCACTGGATGCCAGCAATGGTAAAGAGCGCTGGCGGGCCAAGGTGAGCAGCTCCCTGGTGACGCCGCCCCAGGGCACTGACGCCATGGTGATCGCCCTCACCAACGACAACCGCCTATTTGCCTTTGATGCCGTCACCGGCCAGCAGCGCTGGACCTATGATCACAGCATGCCGGTGCTCACCTACCGCACTCAGGCCACCCCTGTGATTGTGGACGATCAGGTGTTTGTCGGTTTTGATAACGGCCAGTTGCTCAGCTTTGCCCTTAGCGACGGCCAGCTGCGTTGGTCCACAAGGGTTGCGCAGCCTAAGGGCCGCACCGAGTTAAACCGTATGGTGGATATCGACAGCACGCCGATTGTGGACGGGCCCTTTGTCTACGCCGGTTCCGCCAATGGCCGCTTGGTGGCCATTAACCGCACCACTGGCCGCGTCAGCTGGGGGCAGAATTTATCTACCCTGTTTGATATTGCCAAAAGTGGCGACCTGATTTTTGCCAGCGGCGATGACAGCCATGTGCTGGCATTTAATGCCGCCTCGGGCGAGCCGGCCTGGGAGAATAAACAGCTACACCGCCGCAACATCAGTGCACCGGGTGTATTGGGGGAGTATGTAGCGGTGATCGACGATGAGGATTACCTGCATTTGCTCAACCAAAAAGACGGCAGCTTCGCGGGGCGGATGAAGCCATCGGGCAGCGAGTTTCGCGCGCCCATGCTGACTTTAGGCGACAGCCTGTTGATATTCGGCGATGATGGCACCCTATCTGCCTATGGTTTGCAGCCGTTAAAAAAGTAAAGTGCGAGCCTGAGTCAGTATTGCTTACCCCGCC
>DAOQGS010000600.1:0-2529 GCA_035338675.1 Cellvibrionaceae bacterium | reverse complement strand
CAAGTCAAGAGCCGGGCAGGCGCTCCTTACCTATACCTACCCGGCTCTTATGTCGTATTGGGAGCGCTTGGATGAAACCCCCAGCGCCACTGTGCCCAAGGGCTCTGCGCTTGTATGTACGTAAATTTACGTATACGGCGAAATGTGTGAATTTATTAACACAAAAATAGTTGGCCTTCGCTGCCAAACTAGCCAGATTGGCGGCTATTTAGCCGCTGGCGCTGGCTTGTGCTCCGCTTCCATATCCATCTGTAGGCCGCTTTTTTCAGCGGGGGCTAAATCCTGTAATACCCACAACAGCCCCTTGGCATAGGCCTCGCCTTTGCCGCCGGTGTGGCCCATGCCCGCAAGTGTTTGTGTGCTCAGGTATAGGCCAGCGTAGTTGCGGGCTTTTAGGTGTTGTTGGAACTGAATAATGGGGTCGCGAAAGGGCGCATATTCCGCCTCGCCGTGGGAAATAAATAACCGCGCATTAAGTGACGTTTCCGTGCGGGCCATCTGCAGGCGCGCAAGTTCCGCCTCGCTGCCCGCCACCGCCGGGTTGACGGCGATAAAACGGCCAAACGCGGCAGATGGTTGCAGTAAACCAAAAAGCGTAAATAAACCGCCCATGCTTTGCCCGGCGAGAATGCGCCCGGCCGGGTTCGCTTGGGTGCGCAATTGGGCGTCTATGCTGGGAATAATGTCTTGAGTTAAATGCCGATATAACAGATTTGCCTGGCCGGTTAGGAATTTTTTGTGCGGGTCGGAAAATATCGAAAAATACCGGCTGCGATAGGCATTGTAGCCCTCACCGGCAATACTTAAGCCCACCAGAATCACTTCGGGAATGGCTCTGTCGTAGCGTAAATTTCCGTAGGTGGCATACAGCAGCGGGAAATCCCAGTAGGCATCTAAATAATACACAACCGGGTAACGTTTCGTTTTTTCGGTGGCGTAAGAATCCGGCAGGGTAATAATTAATTGATGGCTTAAATCGCCCGTGGCGGCTTTTAAGGTTTGCACCGAGGTATTGGCAAACTGATAGGGCGCAGCTTCAGCTAAAAACGAGCCGCTGAGCAGAACTAGAAAAATAAAACCCAGGAGCCTACGGATTTGGCGGGCCAGGCGAAATTGTTGTGAGGGCATAAAAAATTGATCCAGATAGAGGAAACCATTTGCTTGCCCGGCAAAAAATCTGGGCAGGCATAAATTTTTTTAGTCTTTCTTTGCAGGTGTTTTAGCCAGCTGATGTGTTAATTCGGCGGCCAAATAGATTGGCCTGATGCACGGCAATTATACGGCTGGCGCGCAGCTATTTGCTGCGCGCTGCAACACATGTGCACCGGGAGGCCAGAGGAAAACACTTTTAAAGAAGCGTGCATAAACGGGGAATTTTCCTGTTCAATTAGGTGAAAAATTACCCATTTCTCCGTGTGCCCAGACTTAGGTGTTGTTGCCCCATGGCCTGTGGTAGCATCCGGCCTAGTCCTCAGACGCTCTGTTATGCCTCGGTTGGTGTGGTTGCAGTGGAAATAGGTGTGCCTTTGCCCTGTGCCGAACCCCGGTCAGTCACCAGGGGGCTCGCATCCTTTGCGCTGTATTAACTGACTTAGGCCGACAAGTGCCGAGGTTTTTTGCTGCCTGCTCCCACTCCTTGCTAAGAATAATGCCCCTGGATTTTGGCGTTTTGCAGGCGCTCATGTGTAACACTCGATCTGGAATAAACACGAGGTAATTATGAGTAGCTTAGCTAATCCATTACGAAAAAATGCTTATTGCGCCCGCGCCTCGCTCTGGCGCCGCAATCTCTGCGCCCTCAGTGGCTGCCTAGTGCTCAGCAGCAGCGCTTGGGCCATGCGGGTTGAATTAATCGGGCCGGACTCCTCAACCTACACTATTTCTGAAGGACAAACCCTGCCGTTAAAATTGCGCGCCTCCTTTGAAAACGAAGAAATAGCCCCGGGAACTGAATGTGTGGCCACCGGCCGTGTAGTGGCCCGCCGCTCCTCAGAATCCGCCCCGGTGGAAGGCGAGGATTACACGCTTGAAGGGCAAGCCTTCAGCATTAAATTTAGTACCCCGCCGCAAACACAAACCGCCGCCCTTTTTGCACCGGGTGTTGGTGAAGCCGATTTCAATATTATTGCGCTAAAAGACAAACTGGTTGAGGGGGTTGAACAATTTCAAATTTCAGCGGAAGAAGTAGTGGTAAATTGCAGCGGCCCCAATTTTTACGGCGGCCCCATTACACCCTATGTGCCATTTATGTCCTACGGGCCTTATGTGGAAATAACCGATGCAACTGTGCCTGTAGATTATGAAGCGGAA
Source organism: Cellvibrionaceae bacterium (assembly GCA_035338675.1). GTDB lineage: Bacteria > Pseudomonadota > Gammaproteobacteria > Pseudomonadales > Cellvibrionaceae > CAMCXE01. Next base: position 219 of record DAOQGS010000600.1, on the reverse strand, counting down.
AAACTAGCCTTATTACCTGAATTAGAATCCATCACCGTGCTCACCATGAGCGGTGCTCAGGCGCGCAATAAAACTCTTGCCAAACAAATGGATTTTGCCCGCCAAAAACCTGGCCAGAATAATCGCGTCAGCCTGAAATTAGACGGTGCAGCGATTCCTGTGGCGGGCGGCAATGCCGGCGATGATCAGGTATTTGAGCAGGTCCTTGCCGAAGGCGAG
>DAOQGS010000599.1:0-2529 GCA_035338675.1 Cellvibrionaceae bacterium | reverse complement strand
TTTGACTCACCGTAGTGGTGACTACTGCTTTCGCCAAATTTTGACAAAAAAGCGCTCATATTCAGCGCCTTAGGCACCCTCGCTACGAGTTCAACTGCGGTTTTTAGGATGAAGTATGGGTTACCAACCTTTGGGAAATGATTTTTTAATTTCAATATGCCGCTGATGCAGCTCGATATAACCACCTAAAACGAGTTCTTTCATGATGCGGCTAACCATTTCCCGCGAGGCGCCCACCATATTGGCAATATCCTGGTGGGTTAATTTGGGGATGGTAACGCGGTTGTTGTCGCCGGTTAGGCGCTCTAGGGTGTGGGCGACGCGGCCGTAGACATCCAGCAGGGCCATGTCTTTTACATTTTCCGTTAGCTGGCGCACCTTGCCGGCTAATTCGCAAATAAGGGCGTCGTATAAATCAGGGTTTTCCCGCAGAAAGGCTTTAAATACTTCTCGTGTGATAGAGCAAATTTTACTGTCGGTAAGGGTCATCACTGAGGCGGAGCGGGGTTTGTTATCCAGCAGGGATAATTCGCCGAAGCAGTCGCCGTCCGATAAAAAATTCAGAATTAATTGTTTGCCATCGGCGCCATCGGTGTACACGCTCACCATGCCTGATTCAATTATGTACAGCTGGCCGGCGGTGTCGCCTTCCATAAATAGAATGGTGTTTTTGGGGTAGGTGCGGTGATTGAAGTGTTGCTCAAGCTGAGCTAAGCGCTCGGCTGGAATAGACGAAAATAGCGCAATGGTATTGAGCATGGCGTATACCGAAATTAGTGGGGGAAGGGGCCGACGGGTTCTGGTATCGTTCCCTGTTTCAGTAATGCGTGCGTGCTCATGCAAGTTGGCCGTGACCCTTGGCAGTGTAACCGTAAAATGCACCTGCTCCTAGTCCTGGGCGGTTTGCTTGCGTGCCTAGTTTTGCCTGCATTGCTACCGCTAGCAGAGCAGCAGGCGGGCCGTGTGTTGTTTGCCTGGCGCGGCCCTTTGGTGCCCCCGTCAGAAATTGCCCTCGTTACCCTCAATCAGCAGGCCGCTGAAGCCCTCGGCCAACCGCGTCGGTTATTTTCTCGCCGAGTGCACGCGCAATTAATTAATCAGCTTACTGCAGCGGGCGCGACCTTAATTGTTTTTGATGTGGCCTTTAAGGATGCCCGCAATGAAGAGGAAGATGCCGCGTTAGAGGCAGCAATTAAAGCGGCCAACCGCGTGGTGTTGTTTGATTATTTAAAGCGCTATCAAGTTGATGGCGGCAGTAAACACGCCGATGACGGCAAAGCGGATATAGAAGAAATAATCCCGCCGCTGGCGCGCTTTAAACAAGTGGCCCTTGCATCTGGGCCTTTTGTGTTGCCCAAGGCGGCAGGCTTGGTGGATCACTTTTACCCCGTTATGCACATGCAGGGGGAATTTACACTCAGCCAGCCCTTAATAGCCTTAAGCCTGGTTAGGCCCGCTGACTGGCAATTATTTTTAGATCGTGCGCAGCAAGCGGCGCCTAATTTAAATTCCGCGCTGCCTATTTGGCAGCAGATACACGCACTTAATTCGGCCGAGCGCGAGGCCTTTTTGCGCAGCTGTACTGAGGCACTGTGTTTATCCTTGTGGCACAGCCTTAATCACCCGGATGGCGTGGCCATTAATTTTTACGGCCCACCCGGACATTTGCCCCAGTGGCCCATCGACCAGGTGTTAACTATGTCGGCGGATGAACAGCGCAGCGCATTTAGCGGCAAAATTGTGTACGTGGGTTTGGTGGAAAACCAACAAACAGAACAACAAGACGCTTATCCCACCGTGTATTCCGATGCAGATGGTTTGGATTTAAGTGGTGTGGAAATTTCCGCTACCGCCTTGGGCAATCTTTTACACAAGCAGATGTTAATGCGCACAGCCTATTGGCAGCAGGCTGTGCTGTTAATGGTGTGGCTGGGCGTTTTGTGGCTGCTTTCGCACCGCGCTGGGCGCTTTGTGTGGTGGGCTGGCGCCCTGTGGCACGGGCTGTACCTGGTGGCAGTTTATTGGGCGTTTGTGCAGCAGAATTACCGCCTGCCGCTGGCCGCTCCCCTTGTCTTGAGTTTGGTGTTTTACAGCTGCGATATTAGTTTGCGCTTACGGGCGAATAAATTGCGCTATCACAATTTGTTAACGGACTTAAGTAATTATATGCCCGCCCAGGCGGCCAAGGCCTTAAGCGAGCAAATTAGTAATTTTGCCCAGCACAATGAGGTGGTCAGTGGTGTGTGTCTGTTAACCGACATTCAGGGCTACACCCGCCTGGCGGAAGAATTACCGCCTGCGCAATTACATGAATTAATGAATCGTTATTACGCCGAGTTAATTGCCGAGGTAAAAGCCAGCGGCGGCATCATCGGCAATATTGTGGGCGATGCCTTATTGGCCCTTTGGTTGGATACCCATATCAGCGCCGACGCCTGCCTGCGGGCCAGCAAAACCGCCAGGGCGATTCAAAAGCGCTTAGCGGCCCAGGCGGATTTACACCTGTTGCCCACCAGTTGCGCCCTTCAC
>DAOQGS010000598.1:0-2529 GCA_035338675.1 Cellvibrionaceae bacterium | reverse complement strand
CCGCGATGGGAATCTCCTGGCCGCGCTTGATGGCCCGCTGGCCGGTGCGTTGGCGTTCAGCACGTTTGAATCGGGTGAGCTGGCGGCTGTTCTCGGCGATGTTCTCGGCCATCAGGATCACCTTGCCGTTTTTCTGAATAAAAAAGCCGTTACCGCTGCGGATCAAACTCTCCACCACCCGCCCAAATGCCTTGCGACCGATGCGTTGGTGTTCGGGTAGCAGTGGGATCAACAGGCGGCCGGCTACCGTGCCGCCACGCACATGGATACCCAGCCAGGGAATCGGTGAGCCGATTTTTAAGGCGGGTAACTGGTCGGCTTTTGCGGTATAGAGCCGATGGCGCAACGAGCGGGTAAACCCGGCGGAGCGTACGTTAAACACCGACTCCATCTGCTTGCGCCCGGCCGCGACTATGTCCTTGCCGACGGTTTTCATCGCGTTCTCGACCGCTGCCCGGATGGCTCTGCGCCGTTCCGGCAACCAGCTGTTCAGGCGTTGGGGATCTAACAGGCCGGAGGCGGCCAGGCTTATGCGCATATAGTTACTTAAGGTTTACTTACCTAAGAGTTATTTGGAGTGACGTGTTGGTTTAGCGGCGAACGAAGGCCGAGCGGGTGTTGCCCTGGGCCGCAGGTCGCGACTGAGGGTCTGGATATCCTGGGCACTGCCGCGTGTGGCCGTGAGCAGGAGTGCCCATTCGGTGGCGAGGGCATCGTGCCGGTGCTGATGGATGGCGGCTAAAAAGGCGCGCACCTGGGCGAGTGTATAGGTCAGGACAGTGGGGTACTGGTGTCCGGCGCTGATGAGCTGCTGGAGACTGTCGGCCCAAGTGAGCTCAGTGTCTGCACAATCCGCGTGCTGCTGCCGACGATCATCGGCACCACGCGATGGATAAAAAAATCCAGGTTGGCCTCGAAAATTGCTTCTGCCAGGGCAATGCCCTCATCCAGGGCCAGGCCGCCGACCCACTGAGCCGGGCGGCGGGCCGCGATGGCGAGGGCTTCGATCAGGGCATCGCCGTTGTGGCTCATCAGGCGCACCCAATCCGGCTCGGCGCTGAAGGCACTGCTGATCGGGGTGATGGCGCGGCTAAACGCCGGGAGTTCACCCACCCGCAAGGGCGTGATCTCAAGGGTTTCTCCAGCCAGGGTCAGCTGTAGGGGAACCGGCGGTAGGGCCGCAAATAAATTCTGGGTTGCGAATACGCTGGAGTTGATCGGGTTCGTCGCATTCATAGGTATTTACCGAATTTGCACGATACGGCCAAATTGGCCGAGCTCAGTGTCATAGGGCTTAGTCGCATCCGCCAGGAGCGATCCTTCCAGTTCAAACTTGTTGTAATCGTCGGTAATCAGTCCCAGCTCTTTAAGCGGATCAAACCCCACCCGATACAACTCCACCAGTACCGGCGCATTGTTTTGCGCGGTGTTAATGCCCTCCAGACGCAAAAAACGCTCGGGCAAGGGTTGCGTAAAAATGCCGATTTCATCCACCTGACCAAAGGCATAACTGGCTTTTAAGGGCGGCGTAAAACCGGTGAGATCCAGCCATTGAAGCGCACCAAAATCGGTGTCGGCGGTGTAATCGCTGCCTTCGACGAGCGTCGCTGGAACAGCGGCCGAATCCTTAACGACCAGGGTTGAAATTTTGGGGTGTGCCAAACAATAGCGGTCGCCAATGACCGGTGTGGAGCCACCCACGGGTTCATCGGTGACGGTGCCATTGGCAGTGGTGACGGCGGTGCCATAGAGTGCCAGCGCGAGGTTGTCGCGGGTAAATTCCTCGATGACCAGGCTGACGGTTGCGGCCTTGGTTTTGATCATGCGGTGATCGAGGGAGCGGTTACCGGATTGATTCTCATAATGGGCGAGCACCTCGGTTTTGAGGGACAGCTTTAATTCCGCCACGTTACCGGGGCTGCGAATATCGATGGGACGACCATTGGAATCGCGTTTGCCGAGATACACCCGGCCTTGAAACGAGGCATAAAAACTCACAAGGATACCTCCTCAGTAAAGCGTTTGATTGATGTGGATGGCGATGCAGCGGGTACGCTGACTTCGGATGGACATGCGCAGGCAACCTCGAGATTGATGAGCCACTGGGCCAGATCCACCGCCAGATGCAACGAATCGCCAGGCGCCAGCATCTGACCGTCATGGGTGTGCGGTTTGAGTAGTTGGATATGCATGGGATTAACCGGATAGCGTCAGGTTGTTGTCGAGGGTTCGGTAGATAATCTGGTAGCGCGTGGTCATGGCGCAGGCACTGGCATCGGCGTCTTCGATATCCCATTCGGTCTCCACCTCGTGCACGCTCAGCGCCAGACCACCAAAATTAACGTCGGCCATCAGGGCCGTGTGGGCCGCCGTTAATAACCGATCCGCCTCGGCTTCGCTGCTGAGCGGGGGCAGGGTGCGGGTCAACGCCACCAGCCGCAGGTGTAATTCCCGCCGCACGCGGTTGTTGGAGCGCTCCGTGATGGGCTCCGTTTCGGGAAACACCACCAGGGCTGGGCACTGGTCGCG
>DAOQGS010000597.1:0-2542 GCA_035338675.1 Cellvibrionaceae bacterium | reverse complement strand
CGGACGACTGCAGGGAGGCAGGAGGTAGAGCAATGCAGGAGCAATTGCCGAGTTTTAGACGCAGTAAACGAGCATTTTTCTGCCAAATTCAACACCGCCAGGGCGAGTAAGGTAATTTTTCAGAGGTTCCCTAGCGTCCTGCCTTTGTCTCTCTGTGCAAAGGTAATGGCATTAAGTTAATCGTTTTGTAACATTTTTTAGCTGATTTTGCGCTTATACATAAAACCTCCCCTTAATAAGGGGTGGAGCAAAATCATCTGGAGCAATAGCAAAGCGCCTTAGTGTTAAGGTTTTTTGCTCCTCCCCCTTTTGAAGGGGGAGGCTGGGTGGGGGTTTTGGGCAGGCGCTAGCAAAGAAGTATTAACCCTAAACCTGGTGACTAACAAAACAATTTGTCCCTTAGCAAGCGTCTCCACCAGTAAAAACCCCAAGGCCAATCAGCAGGTGCGAGATTTAATTGATGGGCAGTTTGCACAAACCAGCACCTGCCCAACAAGCATTACCAAGTTGTAACGCGCTCTTTTGCAGATGTTGCAAATAAATAATCTTTTAGATTGCGTTTTTTATACTGCTAGCCCAGCATAAAAAACGCCTCAAGGGCAGGAAGCCCTGCCCCCAGTTAAATAATTACACAAACGCAACGCGCCAATTACACAGTCGCAACGCGCTAAATCCACAGGCGCAACACGCCAATAGCTCGCAGTCACTTATCCCCGCAAATCCACCGGCTCCACTAATTGAGCCGCAAGATGCAAATAAGCAGTAGTTTTGCGTTTGCTTTCAATGTCTTTAAAAACATAGTGCACTTGCTCCAAGCTCAGATTTAATTCCGTTGCCACGTCTTCCGCAGGCACCTGGTGATTATAGGCCCAGAGGGCGATATCCATTTGGTGATAGGGCAGCGCGAAATAAAATTCGTCCTGGCCCTGTTGCAAACTGTAGGTATCGGTTGACGGGATCGAATTACAGATGGCCTCGGGTAATTCTAAGAATCGAGCGAGCGCATAAACTTGAGTTTTATACAGGTGAGCAATGGGTTTAATGTCGGCTAAGCCATCGCCACCTTTCACAAAAAACCCTTGGTCGTACTCTAAACGGTTGGGGGTACCAATCACAGCGTAATTTAATCGCTCGGCATGGAAATACTCGGTAGTTTTGCGGATGCGCTGTTTGAAATTGGTGGCGGCCACAATGGTGAGGTATTCATTGAGCGGTAAAATAGCCGACTGCAATGAGCCATCCGGCGCCTGCACAATTAATTTAAAGTGATTAATTTTGCCCTGGGCGCCGCCGTCGATAACGATTTTATTTTTCCAGGTGCCGTCATAGTCAGGGAATAATTTTTTTATAGCGGCATCGCGCCACTGATAACAGCCGATGGCCTCAAGAGTAGACGAGATATTTTTAATTTCGTAATTAATGCCCAAATGCCGGGCCACCACCTCACCTAGGGGCGTGGTGCCAGGGGCAGAATCCTGCTCCGGCATCAAAAGGCCAAATACCTTATTGGCGCCAATGGCCTTCACACATAAGGCGGCACTTACAGCGCTATCGACTCCACCGGAAATACCGACAACTAAACCGCGGCGGTTTATTTTACTGCGCAATAATTCGCGGATGCTTGCGCTAATGCGAGCCACTTCAGCCGCAGGGTCAAAATCGAGGGCGCGGGCTAAGGATTGGGTTTGCATGTTTGCTCCATTTACATCGATAGTTTTATTTATTGAGTTTTATTCATTATTTGCGCGCCGCCAGGGCGCGCACAACATTATGGCCATCACAGGCAGTGATCACATCTGTGTACAGGGCGGATTTTTTCAGGCGTTTTTCAATAAACGGCCCCTGCCCTGCACCCACTTCTAAACACAAAAAACCGCCAGGTTTTAACAAAGGATGGGCTTCGCTGATGATGCGCTCAATAATGGCTATGCCCATAGGGCCGCCGTCAAAGGCTAAAGACGGCTCAAAATCGGCGATTTCCTTGGGCATTTTTTTTACATTATTAGCCATAATATACGGCGGGTTGCAGCTGATTAAATCAAAGTATTCGCTAAATTCAGCACTGCTAAAAGGGCCGCATAAATCGCCCGCTTTAAATTCCAGCCGCGCCTGTAAATTAAGGTGCTGCGCATTCTGCTGAGCAAGCCCCACCGCCTCACCAGATAAATCCGCCCCGCGCACAAACGCTTGGGGTAAGGAGTGGGCAAGAGCCAAAGCCACATTGCCAGAGCCTGTGCACACATCTAACAGCTGTAGCACTTGACCATTTTTAGGCTCCAAACAACTTAAGGCTAAGCGCAGCAAAATTTCTGTTTCTGCGCGGGGAATAAGCGCATCGGGGCTAGCAAGTAACTCCAAGCCTGCAAAATGTTGGCGGCCGGTGATATGGGCGAGGGGCACGCCGCTTAAGCGCTGAGAAATTAATTGCTGTAAGCGGATTTCTTCTTCGAAGGACAAAGGCAGCAGACTGGTTTGGCAAGCCGCTATGGCGGAAACAGATTTGCCCTGAGCCAAACACCAAAGGGCTGCCAAAGTAGCTGCT
>DAOQGS010000596.1:0-2559 GCA_035338675.1 Cellvibrionaceae bacterium | reverse complement strand
TGGGCCGCTAACATGCGCGTAAGCCAAGCGTCGCAGGCGGCTTCGCTAAGGCGCAATACCTGCTCAAAAGCGGCGGTATCGCCGTAGTAGGGGTCTGGCATTTCCCGCAGGGGCTGCTCGGTTAATACCTCCAAAAACAAACCTAAATGGCCGCTGAACCCCGCCGGTTTTAACTGCTGTAATTCCCGCAGATTGTTGTTATCCATAGCCAGGATGTAATCAAACACGGCGAAGTCTTCTCTACACACCTGGCGCGCCCGCTGGGGGCTGAGGTCATAGCCGCGACGCTTGGCGCAGGCCATGGTGCGGCTATCGGGCCGTTTGCCTATATGCCAGTCAGAGGTGCCCGCCGAATCCACTTCGATACGCGAGTTAAGCCGCTGCTGCTGGATTTTTGCCTCCATCACGCCGTGGGCGGTGGGGCTGCGGCAGATATTGCCCAGGCACACGAAGAGTATTTTGGTACTCATAGCGCCCCCTTGCCGCCTGCTTCCTGCTGGGCCAGGTACTGGCGCACGCGCTTTAAGTCCAGCTCCGTATCCACCCCGCCGGGCACGGCTTCCACCGCTTCGGCCACATGGATGGCTTCACCGTTGGCGAGGATGCGCAGTTGTTCGAGTTTTTCGCAGGCTTCTAAGGGCGCCAGGGGCCAGCGGACAAACTCCTGCAACAGGCTTACCCGGTAGGCATAAATGCCTATATGGCGCAGAGGGTTAATTCCCGCTGGCATCAGCTGGGGCGTGGCGCTGTAGCCGTCCCGGTGCCAGGGGATGGGAGCGCGGGAGAAATACAGGGCGAGGCCTGCGTGGTCGCACACCACCTTCACTATATTCGGGTCGAAGCAGTCTTCCAGGCGGTGGATTTTCTCGCATAGGGTAGCGGCGCTCACCGCCGGGCGGCAGGCGAGATTGTCCGCCACCTGGTCGATCACCGCTGCGGGAATCAGGGGTTCATCCCCCTGCACGTTCACCACTATGTGCTCCGCCGGTAAATCGAGGCGCGTCACCACCTCGTGCAGCCGGTCGGTGCCGGACTCATGGTGGCTGCCGGTCATACAGACTTCGCCGCCGAAGCCAGCCACCACATCGGCAATACGCTGGTCGTCGGTGGCCACAATCACACGGCTGGCGGCGCTTTGGCGGGCGCATTCGTACACTCGCTGCACCATGCTTTTGCCGCCTAGGTCTTTGAGGGGTTTGCCGGGCAGGCGGCTGGAGCCGAAGCGGGCGGGGATAATGACGGTATAGGTCACGGGGTGTGCTCCTGTTCGGGTGGGCAAAGCGCCTGCACGCGGGCGCAAAAATCGCGCAAAAACGCGGCGGGCAGCTGGGCGTCTACATCGAGCACCCAGGTATTCGGCGGGGCGAGCATGCGGCATTTAACCGCATCCTTAGCGGTGATTAATAGGGGCTGGCCATCGGCAAAGGCGAAGTCCATGGGGTTAAAGCGGTGGTGATCGGGCAGAGCGCGGCCCGTCACCTGAAGGCCCCAGCCTTCTAAACTGGCAAAAAACCGCTCGGGGTTGCCGATACCGGCCAGGGCGCATACTTGAGTTTGCTCTCCCCAGGGCCAGGGTTGGAATGGGAAGGCTTCATTAGTGGCCAACTGGCGCCAGCGGCGCGGCTGCAGCACAAAGCCGTCCGGCCCCGCGCCGCCGTTGATCAGTACCCAGTCGGCCTCCTGTAAGCGCCGGGCGGGCTCCCGCAATGGCCCCATGGGCAGGCACCAGCCATTGCCCAGGCCCCGGCTTTTATCCAACAGAATGATTTCGATATCCCGCTTTAAGCGGTAGTGCTGCAGGCCGTCGTCGCTGAGGATCACCTGGCAGCCGCGGCGCACCAGCTCCAAGGCGGCGGCCACGCGGTCGCGGCCTATGCAGACAGGGCAGCTGAGGGCCTGCGCCAACAGCGCCGGTTCATCGCCACAGAGATCGGGGTCGCAGCTGTTATCCACCGCTAAAAATGCCCCGCTGAAGCTGCCGCCGTAGCCGCGAGACACCACACCCACCTTTAAACCCAGTGCCATAAGCGCCTGGGCGAGGGCGATGAGTACGGGGGTTTTACCGGTGCCGCCCACCGTGATATTGCCGATAATCACCACCGGCACCGGCAGGCGCGGTTGCAGCGCGGTTAACAACCTGCGGCGCAGCAGGCGCAACAGCCACAGCAGGGGCATTAAAGGCAAAAAAACCCACAGCCAGGTGGGTTTTGTGTACCACTGTTTGACTACCGCTTGCTCCATCAGGGGGTTTTAGCCGGGCCGCCGGGGATTTGTGTGGTGAGCTGCAAATTGGCAAAGCCCGATTTGCCCGCCGCTTCCATCACCGTCACCACCGCTTGGTAGGGCACATTGGCATCGGCGGTCACCACAAAGGGGGGTTTTTTTTCGCTGATGGCGAGTTTTTCAATGGCCCGCAAAAGCGTGTCAGCTTGGCTGTTGATCAGCGCCTGGCCGTTTAATGAATAACCGCCTTTTGGGTCCACAATCACCTCGATGCGATTCACCTTGGGCGCATCATCACTGCCCACCGCCTGGGGCAGTTCCAACTTTAAATGGCCC
>DAOQGS010000595.1:0-2595 GCA_035338675.1 Cellvibrionaceae bacterium | reverse complement strand
TGTGGCACTTCGATGCCGGGTTGTTAGAGAGGGGGAGTCCATCTCATTGACCTACTCGCCTGGGTGCTCCACATAGCCGGTCACTTCGAGGTTAAAACCGGAAATGCCGTTAAATTTATAGGGGGCGCTCATCAGGCGCATTTTACACACCCCCAGGTCTTTTAGTATCTGGGAACCTGTGCCCACCTGTTTGTAGGCCAGCTCCACATTGGGCCTGCGCACCTTGCCGGTGAGCAGCCAGTCGATGCTCTCTTCCACATCGTCGGTGGTTTCGTTGTGGCAAATGAGCACCACCACCCCAGCCCCCTCTTTGGCCACGCGGGCCAGGGCGGATTGACAGGTCCAGGCCGGGCCTGGGGCGCCGGGCTGTTGAATGCCCAACACATCCCGCAGGGTGGAACCCACATGCACCCGCACCAGGGTGTCCGCCTCGGGGTTGATGGCGCCTTTGACGAGGGCGAAATGGCACTCGTTGCGAGCTGTGTCCTTATAAGTTTTTAGGGTGAAACTGCCGTGGAGGGTGTCCACTTCCCGGCTGTTGGTGCAGATCACCGTGCGCTCATTGAGGGTGCGGTAGTGAATCAGGTCGGCGATGGTGCCGATTTTTAAATTATGGCTTTGGGCAAATTTCTCCAGGTCCGGCCTACGGGCCATGCTGCCATCTTCATTCATAATTTCCACAATCACCGCCGCCGGTTCAAACCCGGCCAGCCTCGCTAAATCACAACCGGCTTCTGTGTGGCCAGCGCGGCTTAACACCCCGCCCGGCTGGGCCATAAGCGGGAAGATATGCCCGGGCTGCACTATGTCTTTAGGCTTGGCATGGCGGCTCACGGCGGCTTGAATGGTGCGGGCGCGATCGCTAGCGCTAATGCCGGTGGTAACCCCCTGGGCCGCTTCAATGGAGACGGTAAAGTTAGTGGCGTGGGCGGCTTGGTTTTCCTTCACCATCAAAGGCAGCTCCAGCAGCTGACAGCGCTGGGGCGTCATGGGCAAACAAATCAGGCCGCGGGCGTGCATGGCCATAAAGTTGATGTCCTCGGGGCGCACCATCTCGGCGGCCATAATCAGATCGCCTTCGTTCTCCCGGTCTTCATCGTCCATGAGGATAATCATCTTGCCCTGGCGAATATCTTCGATCAGCTCAGCGGTGGTATTTAATTGCATAGAATTTATTTCCAGTAACCGTTTTGCGCTAAAAATGCCGCTGTTAAATTGGACGCGCCGTCGCTGTGCGCGGCCCTTTCCCCTAAGAGTAGGCGCTCAAGGTAGCGGGCGATAAGGTCCACCTCTAAATTTACCCAGTGGCCGGGTTGATAGGTGCCCATCACCGTGTGGCTTAGGGTGTGGGGCACTATGTTCAGCTCAAACTCAGCGCCGTTCACCGCGTTAACCGTAAGGCTTACGCCGTCCACTGTGACCGAACCTTTGTGGGCTATGTATTTGGCCAGCTCATCCGGTGCCCGCAGGGTAAAGCGCTCGGAGCGGGCGTCGGCTTCACGCTTAATCACCTGGCCAAGGCCATCCACATGGCCGGAGACTATATGGCCGCCTAAGCGGGATTGAGGGGTGAGGGCCAGTTCCAAATTAATTTTTTGGCCGATGCGCCAGTGTTTAAGGCTGGTGAGCGTGAGGGTTTCATTGGAGGCATCCGCCCAAAAGCCATCGCCAGGCAAGTTCACAGCGGTGAGGCAAACGCCATTACTGGCGATGGAATCCCCTAGGGCCACATGGCTCCAGTCCCAGCTGGCGCTGTTTGGGGCGCGAATATACAGGCTTAAATCGCCGCCCTTAGGTTGCAGGGCGGCTACAGTGCCGATGGCTTGGATAATGCCGGTGAACATAAAAACCTCTCAACCTGATGGCGGTATTGCTTGGCCGAAATCCCGCGAATTACAGGGATAACCGACTCACAATCAGACACAGCAAGCCGGGCGACTATTTTACGCCAAAGTTGAGAGGTGCTACCTGCTATTTAAAATCTCTGATAGTGAATTGGCTGTCGTCACACTTTGCGTCTGAAGGATCAACCGATATTTTGGTGGGAAAGCCATATTTTGCATCGAATGCAGGAGGCGTGTTGGGCGTTGAGGCCCCCAGGGCGAATACCAACGGGTTCTTAACCGCAGCTTGAGTTAGGCTGTCAAACACTCCGTCTATAGATGGCCAAGACCCGATCGACTCGTAGGTGCCAAAATCGGGAACATAAACAGACGACACCACGCCATCTTTCACGCTGATAACAACCGGAGGCATAGGATCGCCACAACCGCCTGTCGCCTGATAAGTGAATTCATAGTCGCGAATATTGGCCTCTTTCCACAGAGCTTTATTTTTTTGCAGTAAGGCTATGTGTTCAGCGAGCGCTGATTTACTCGTGCCCGATGTTGTTGAAGTAGGCGCAGCGCCGCAGTTAATAAGCAAACTTAAAGATGAAAATAAAAGAAAGTGACGCACCATATAAATTCTCCATTTTTTAAAGATTTGTAAGGATCAATAACTTGAATAATTAAATGTTCAGCCGAACCCAGCATAAAATATGGCTCTTCGTAGAATTGTGTAAAACCCCCGCGCCAGATGGCAAAATGGCCTCCC
>DAOQGS010000594.1:0-2597 GCA_035338675.1 Cellvibrionaceae bacterium | reverse complement strand
ACCTCGTGGGCAATGACATAGGCTTGCGCAAAATCTCCCGGTGCACCCAAGCGGGTTTTCATCACCTGGTAAAAACTTAAATCGATATAGAGTTTTTGATCGCCTGGACAATAAAACGGCCCCATGGCCGCTTCGGCAAAACCGCAGGCTGAGCGCACCTGTTGGCGAAATAAAACTAATTTGGGCCGCTGATATTGCCGTCCGTTGTTGTGAAAAATGCTCTGCCAGGTGTCCTCGGTGCTGGCCAAAATAACCGAGACAAAATCGGCCAGAGGATCCTGCGCTGGAGGGGCTGCTTGTTCGGTTTGGTGTGGCGCCACAGTGCCGCCGAGCAATAAAGGTGCTATATCAATGCCGAGCATTTTGCCGCCGAAATACACCAGTGCACCGATAATTAGCAGGCTGCGACCAAAACGGGTTTGCAATAAAAAAGGCAGCAGGCGCAGCAGAAGTGGGGCGGCACCTAGGGCGCCGCGCGGTTGCGATGATCCAAAGCGTTGATCTTCAACATTGTCGCTGCGCCGTTCATTATCCCACCGCATAGGTCACCTAAGGCTGTTAATTTCGCGTGCCAGTGTACTCCAGTTGGGTGCGGTAGCGGGGGCGCTGGGGCGGGCGAATTAACGCGCTGTTAATTCGCCCTTAGAACAATATTGTGTGCTCAATGCGCCGCGTTTAAGCGCTTGCCAAGGTAAATTGATTAAACATGGCGCGCAATTCGCGGGACTCATCGGCCAGGGCTTCGCTGGTGGCGGTGGCCTCTTCCACTAGAGCGGCATTTTGCTGGGTGATGGTTTCAATTTGCGCAATGCTGCGGCGAATTTCTTCCACACCCATATATTGCTGGCGGGCGCTGTGGGAGATTTTGCCCATAGCATTTTGTGAGGATTGAATTAAACCGCTTAATTCTTCGATGGATTTAGCGGTTTGGGTAACCAACACTGAGCCGTTGCTGACTTTTTCTAAGCTATCGCCAATGAGGGATTTTATTTGCCGCGCCGAATCCGCCGAGCGCTGGGCTAAATTGCGCACCTCGCCTGCCACCACGGCAAACCCGCGCCCCTGCTCACCGGCGCGGGCGGCTTCCACCGCTGCATTTAAGGCTAATAAATTAGTTTGAAAGGCGATTTCGTCGATGACGCCGATAATCTCGCCAATTTTGCGGGAGGACATTTCAATTTGCCCCATGGCTTTAATGGTATTTTGCAAAATAACATTGCCGTCGCTGGCTTTTTGATTGGCGGCAATGGCTACTTGGCTGGTGTGTTCAGCGTTTTCAGTGGCCTGTTTAATTTGATCGACAAGCTCATCCACGGTGCGGGCAATTTGCTCTACGGAAGATGCCTGTTCTTCAATTCGCTGGCTTAAGTTTTCATTGCTCACACTAATTTCTCCGCTGCCGGATGCCACTGCCTCGGCACTGTGATGAATATTGGTAACCAGGGCGGAAAGATTTTTACAGCTGTTGTTAAAATCCTGCCGCAATTGTTCAAACACGCCTAAAAAAGGCGTAGTAAGCGTTTGCGATAAATTGCCTTGGGCGAGGGCGTTAGTGCCTTTGGCCAAATCGTTTAATACCGTCTCCAATGTGGACGCCATGGTGTTAAGGCTCTGTTCCATGCGGGCGCGGGCGCCAGTGCCGCCGGAGCGCGCAACGCGCTCTGATAGGCGGCCTTCGGCTATGGCGGTGGCAAATTGACTGACGCTGCTGGCGAGGGCCTCTTCGGCGGCGAGGCGGGCGGTTTCCTCGCGCTCCAGGGCGGCCTGGCGCTCGGCCGCTGCCGCCGCCTGGCGTTGGGCCTCGGCTTTTTGCTCGGCGCGCAGGCGCGCTTCTTCCTCGTTGCGCGCCTGTTCTTTGCGAGCATTTTCCTCCCGCTCGGCGCGGCTGCGGGCGGCGGCTTCCGCTTCGCGCTGGGCCTGGGCCTGCTGGCGGCTCTCTTCTTCCCGCTGACGGGTTTCCTGCGCCCGCAGGGCCTCTTCCTGAGCTAATTTCGCCTCGATTTGGCGGCGCTCTGCGGCAGCTTTGGCATCGGCAATTTGTTTATCGATGATGGATTTGCGAAAGCGGTCGGCGGCCTTGGCAACGCCGCCAATTTCATCGCGGCGGGCTTGGCCGTCGATTGGGGAATTTAAATCCCGCAGGCCGGAGGCCAATTGGCTCACCTGTTGTTCAACCTGCATCAAAGGCGCGGCGATGGTTCTGCGGCCTAAAAATACCGCCAGCATCACGAGGCCGACGCCAAAAACAAGGCTTGCGCAATTGACCCAAAAGGCTGCGCGGGTCTGCGCTTTGAGGGAATTAATATTGTTGGTGATGCCCTGTTCGGTAAGCGCTTGCGCCTGCTTGGCGTTGACTATATAGCTGGCGTAGGCGTCGTCAAAAATACTTTCCAACTCTTCGGCTTTATCATTGTGGCTTTTTTGATTTTGGTAGCGGGTGGTGGCAAACGCGACAAATTCTTTGAGATTTTTCTTAATTTGGCTGGTGTCGGCTATGCCTGTTTTACTCAACAGGCCAACCCGGTCAAGGGCGGTATTCAGGCGCTCTTGCACGCCTTCTAAAGTGTTAGTGTCATCGCCGCTGAGCAGTTCTTCTA
>DAOQGS010000593.1:0-2598 GCA_035338675.1 Cellvibrionaceae bacterium | reverse complement strand
GCGTCTTTACCCGCCTGGGCGCCAAATAACAGCTGGGCACCCTCGGCTAATTCAATGGAGCCGCTGTGGCTGTTAAGGCTCAAGCTGCCGCCGGGGGTATAAAGAGTGCGCTCGCCAAAGCGGCGGCTTACGCCTGCCACATCCAGGCTCGCCCCGGCCTTAAGGCTCAGAGCGCCCTCACTGGTCAGCTGCACCTGGCCGGAGGCCGCCTGCAGCCTGCTGGCGATATTCAGTTGCGCGGCTTCCAGGCTGATGCGCCCGCCGAGGCCCCCGGCTGCGGCAGTTGCACTGCTGCCCTGAGCCGTGGTGAGAGTGCCCTGGGCCTTGATGCTTAAATCGCCCTGCTGTTGGGTGGATAAACTGCCGGTAAGGGTCAAGTCCCCTGCCGCCTCCAACTGGGTTTTACCCTGGCCGCTGATGCCATTAAGCCCTGTGATGTTCACCTGTTTAAAGCCGTTAATAGCCAGGTGGCTCTCACCGGGGGCTTTGGTTTTTGGGTCCGCATTCAGGCCGAGGCTGATTTGTTTGGCTTCCAGATTGAGGGCCCCAGCACCAGCTACTACCGGCTCTGGGCTTGCGGCAAGGCTCGCACCGCTGAGGCTGAGGTTATCGGCCTTTAGGGTCACAGCTGTTCCCGCCTTGCCTGCCGCCCGCCCAAGGCTTTGCGCCTTGAGGCTCAGGCTACCGGTGCTAAGGTTAAAGCCCTCCGCCAGGCGCATCTGCTCGCGGGCAGTTAAGGAAACACGGCCAAGGCCCAGGTTGGTGAAGAAGTCATCGGAGAAATACAGCCAGCTGCCTGCACTTGCCGCCAGGGTTTTATTCTCGGTTGCAGAATTCAGCGTAGGCAAAACATTGGAGGCGGGCGCATCGGGGTTAAGG
This sequence comes from Cellvibrionaceae bacterium, assembly GCA_035338675.1. Lineage (GTDB taxonomy): Bacteria > Pseudomonadota > Gammaproteobacteria > Pseudomonadales > Cellvibrionaceae > CAMCXE01. The sequence continues at coordinate 1,719 of DAOQGS010000593.1, read as the reverse complement.
CCCCCCAGCTGAATATTGGCCCCACTCATACTTAAAGCCCCGCCCTTGGTTAGGGCTAGGGTGCTGTTAAGTTGAGTTTCCCCGGCGCTGGCCAGCAGGGCATTGCCTTTTAATACCGCCCCCTGATCCAAACTGAGTTTGCTGCCATCGGCACCGCTTGCGGTGTTAACCAGGGCCTGCTCCCCCGCCAGGCGCACCAGCGCGGCGGGCTTATCCAGGGTAATAGCTGCCCCTTGGCCATTGGCCGCTGCAGCAGTAGCGGTAACTTCCGCACCGGTTTTTACCCGCACTTGTTTCTCGGCCACCAATACCACGGCGGGCATAGTCACTTTGGCGTTCTCCTCCACGGTGACCGTTTTCGCACTCACCCTAATCTCACCGGGTTTGTCGTCGTCCCGCTCACCGCCAATCACAGTGGAGCCCACCTGCAGTTTGGAGAGATCCTCCGCCAATAGGCTAAGGCCTGTATCGGTGGCGCGGGTTTTGTCTACTAAGTGAATGTCCTGCCCCAGAATATCCACCCGCGCCCCCAGCTCACCTGTACGCACCTGGCCGTTAATGCCGGAGGTGAGGCGCAGAGCTTTTTGGGCATCCAACACTAGGCTGCCCGCATCTGCCGCGTGGGGCAAATTGGCGGTGGCCTCCCGCTGGCTAAAAAAGCTGTCGCTTTGGCGCAGCTTGTAATTGGCCATGCCGTTGGGGGCCAGGGCCTCGGCTGTGGTGCCGTCGTAGCGGCTTTTGTAAAAGGTAAAACCCTGCCAATCGGCACTGTGTATTGGGGTGTGGGCCTTGCCCAGCTGGCCGGTAAGGGTGATGCCGCCATCAGGCTGGGTGAAACTGCTGCCGGGGGCCTGCAGCTTGCCGGTGGGTTTAACCCAGTAGGCGCCGGGCAAAAGTGCATAGCGGGAGGGCAGCAGGTAATAGTCCCCGGCGGGCAAGAGCGGGTTGTTGCTGAGCGTCAGGCGGGTGCCGGTGGCTATGCCATCTTGCCCCTGCAGGGCGCTGTCATAGGCGACAAAATTGCCCGCAGGCAAAAGCGCAAAACCTTCGGTTGGGCTACTGATCGCCAGCACGTCTTTACTGCCGGTGGGGCCGGGGGCGAATTGATAGCCCAATAGGTCGCCGCCGCCTGCGAGGTTAATACGGCTACCTTCATCCAGCAGGATGCGTTCGGCTTTGATGTTGACCTGTTTAAGGGGGGTGTTGTCGATCAGGGTTGTGTTCGCCAACGGGCTTAGCGAGTAAAGCCAATCTAGGTCGTTACCGATAATGGAGCCGAAGGGAATCAGTTGGTTATCGCCGGAGACATTCACTAGGGCGCTTTTGGCGAGGTGTACATCATCACCGGTGAGATTTACCTGGCCAAAAGGGGCGCTTAGGGCGCCGCTGATTTCGATCTGTTTAGATTTAATGTTGAGCGCGCCACCGGCACTAAAAACCTTGGGTACCGGCTGGCCATTGCTGGCAATTTCCACTGTACCGCTTGGGGCCGTGCTTTCAATTGTTATGTTTGAAAAGCTTCCAGGATAGAGCACGCTACTGATTAGGCTTAAATCGCCATTGCTGCTCAAAGTGAGAGGATTCTCTCTGTTAGCTCCGCTACTGGCTTTTCCGCCAAAAGCGCCGTGAGCTAAAAGTCCGCCTCTACTTACAAAATTAGCTTGCGCTGCGCCATTTAATTGAAGATCACCTGCAAGCTCAACCTGCTCGCCAAATAAT
>DAOQGS010000592.1:0-2601 GCA_035338675.1 Cellvibrionaceae bacterium | reverse complement strand
ACGGCACCCACTTTCAAGAAATGGGTGCGGTGGAAATGGCCCGCCTGGTGGTAGAAGGTTTAGAAGATAATAAACAGCGCGCCGATATGGCGAATATTATTAGCCGTTTAATGCCGCGCTACACATTAACCGTCGCCAGCACCGTTACTAATAGCGGCGAATTTACCCGCTCTAACCGCTACCCGGCTGGCACACCCATCACGCTAAAATACCTGCCAGACGGCACAAATAAATTTACCCAGTGGATTCAAAGCGGCCAGGTGCTGGCCAATAACGCCTTGGCTCAATTTACTATGCCCAAAAACGATGTGCGCATCGACGCGGTGGTAAATAATGTACCGCCGCGCACCAGCTCAAGCTCATCGTCAAGCTCAAGCTCGTCATCCAGTTCCGGCACCCCAAATTTCCCCGCGGCCAAAGTATTTTTAATTGGCGACTCCACTGTTTCCTACTACAACAGCAGCTATGCGCCCCAAGAAGGCTGGGGCCAGGAGATTGGCAACTTTTTTAATAGCGCCAAAATAACCATCGACAACCGCGCCATTGGCGGGCGCAGCTCGAAAAGTTTTTACAATGATCATTGGGCCGCGGTAAAAGCGGATGTAAAAGCAGGTGATTTTGTTTTTATTCAATTTGGCATTAATGATCGCAACAGCGCCGACCCCGCCCGTTACGCGCCCACTACCGACGGCACCTTTCAGGATTATATGACGCGTTTTGCCAAAGAAACCCAAGCCCTTGGCGCCACGCCGGTATTTGTATCCACCGTACCGCGCAACGCCTGGAACGGCACCAGCGTATACAACGCCTATCACGAACACCCACTGGTGACGATTGATTTAGCCAAAAGCCTAAAAATTCCTTATTTAGATTTAAACGCCGCCAGCACCGCATTAATGGAAAGCGCCGGGGAAGAATTTTCCACCTATTTTTTATATTTAAATATTCCTGTCGGTGAATTTTCTACCGTCACAACGGCCAAGGCCGATAATGTGCATTTCCAAGCCTATGGTGCCCAAGAAATGGCGCGCTTAATTGCCAGTTTAATTGAAGCGCAAAAAGCCACCGCGCCCATGACGCAATTGGCTGCAGCGCTTAAACCCCGCGTGCAGGTGACTATTACCGGTCGCAGTGATGCTGGCCTGGTAACACAATCAAACGCCTACCCTGCAGGCTTTAAACTCATGCTGCGCGCCCGCCCTAACAGCACCCATCGCTTTCTGCGCTGGCAGGATGCCGCAGGCACAACCCTGTCCACACAGGCTATTTACACCTACACGGTGCCTAATTCGGCTAGCAGTGTAACGGCGGTTTTTAACTAAAAGAACAGCGCATCTGTATGCGTCCTGTAACTGAGCCTGAGGCCTCATACCCGCAATGGTGTGAAAATCCGGCCCAAAGACTTACCGCAAATAGGAAAATAAATATTATTCAGGCCGTCAAATAAGCTTTTTGACGGGCCTACACGAACGTATTCACGGCCTGTCCGAAATAATCTGTATTCCTCTCGGCGCCCGTTTACTTATGAGCAAGCTGTGCCGCCAATTCTTGATAGCGCTGAATATGTGGCGATGGCATCTTGAGCAGATTTTTAATCAAGGCAAAACCAAACCATCCGGTGGACCAACCAATTGCATCGTTATGATCAAAGCCATCCCAAACCGAAAAATGAGTGTTGCCACCTATTGCTGATTTCAGGGGCACAACCCCGTCATTAGGTTGGTCGCTTATTTTGCCTATAGCCTGAGACAGGCTAAATAACTGGGAATTTCTAAAGAAGCCTTTATTTTTAATCGTGCAGCCGATGCTGTGATACTGCACCCAATCCTGCGACTCATCCTGCAAGGCGTCACGTGTGGTTAAGTCATTTAAGGCACCGGTGGCCTTTTCAAGAGAGGTGCGAATTTTATTGGGTATAAATCCTAATAACGCAGAGTTTTTACCCAAAACCGCATCAGCCACCGGCGAGCCAAAATGTGGTGTTGCTAGGGTAACTAATTTTTTAATGCGTTTACCCACCTGGTAACGGGCGATCACACGGCGGGCATCAAGGCCGCCCATGCTATGGGCCACTATATAAATATCGCTTTCATCCGGCCAATGCAGAGCCAGTTTTGTTGCCAGCTGTTCACTGCGCTCAGCCAAAGACCCCAGCGGGTTAACCGTGGGCTCAAACACCTCAAAACCCTGCCGCTCAAATATTGGCCGTACAGCATTAAAATAATTGATACCAAAATCAAACTGATCGCTACCAAAACCCAATATGCCATGGGCAAGTACAAGCCGCATAATTAAACTCCAGGTTTTTTATGTGTCACCTGGCAATTAGCCTAACCGCCAGAGCTTTTAATATAACGCCGATTAACACCAAGGCCGGAAAAGCGCAGCACCTTCCGACCTGTCAAGTATATAGCCCGCCAATAATAACCCGTACAGCACCTTAAAAAACCATACAAAGCCCAGCAATTTAACTACGCGACTCAAACATGCCCTATCCAACAGAGTCAATTCCCGTAACACCCATTTTTAAATTAATATCATTCAATCATCGATGTGTGGATATTATTCTAGGGGCACGGCCTAATATTCCCCTCCTGCGGA
>DAOQGS010000591.1:0-2602 GCA_035338675.1 Cellvibrionaceae bacterium | reverse complement strand
CGCTCATAGCCCCGGCGCCAGCAGTATTAAGACAGTGGCGAATTACGCCCCCAGCCCATGCCCGCCATAGGCTGCGCTGATCGCTCTGCCCTAGCGTTAGCCCACAAAATCTGCGATAGTTCGCGCCCTTTGCGACCGGGGTTTTGTCGTCTTCAAGGCTCCGTCATCAAACCGCAAAATCCCTTCTTTAACCTGGGTTTTTTGACCCTAAGCTGCGAGAACTCCGACATTGAATAAACTGGTGCACCACGCTTGGACTGCCGCTCATTCTGCCGATTTATACGGCGTCAACGATTGGGGGGCCGGTTACTTTGGCGTCTCCGCCAAGGGCGACATCACAGTCACCGCCCACGATCTTAAAGATGACAGCAGTGTATCCCTCCTGGATATAGTCAACGAAATCCGCGCGCGCGGCATGGATACACCGGTACTGGTGCGCTTTGAGAACCTCCTGGCCCAGCAGATCACCCAGCTCAATGAAGCCTTCCGCGCCGCCATCCGCAACAGCGGCTACCTGGGTGAATACCGCGGCGTGTTCCCCGTCAAGGTAAACCAACAAAGCCATGTAATTGAAGAAATCGCCCAGGTAGGCGCCAAATACGGCCACGGCCTGGAAGCTGGCTCCAAACCCGAACTCATCATCGCCCTGGCACATTTAGAATCTCGCGATGCCTGTATTGTTTGCAACGGCTACAAAGATGAAGAATTTATCGACCTAGGTTTGCAAGCCTGTAAAATGGGTTACCGGGTATTTTTCGTGGTGGAAACTCCCTCCGAATTACCCATTATTCTCGAGCGCAGCCGCGCCCTCGGCATTCGCCCCTTGATTGGCGTGCGCGTAAAACTCGCCTCTATTGTAGGCGGCCATTGGAACGCCACCAGCGGCGACCGCTCCATTTTTGGTTTATCCATCGCCCAGGTAATTACCCTGGTGGATGACCTCAAACGCGAAAACATGCTCGATTGCCTGCAGTTATTGCACTACCACCTGGGCTCACAAATCCCCAATATTCGCGATATCCGCACCGGTGTAATTGAAGCCTGCCAAGTGTATGTAGACTTAGTGCGCGAAGGCGCCGCCATGGGTTATTTAGACTTAGGTGGCGGCTTGGCGGTGGACTACGACGGCTCCAAAACCAACTATATGCACTCGCGCAACTACACCTTAGAAGAATACTGCGCGGATATAGTGGACGTGGTCATGACCACCCTAGACCCCCACGAAATTGCCCACCCCACCATAGTCACCGAAAGCGGCCGCGCCACCGTGGCTTATTCTTCAGTACTGGTGTTTAACGTATTGGATGTGGCCACCTTTGAACCCGGCCCCTTGCCGGAAGTAATCGGCGAGCAGGAAAACCAAATGATCCACAATTTAAAGGATTTGGTTACCTCCGCCACCATGCGCAACCTGCAAGAGTGTTATAACGATGCCCTCTTCTACCGCGATGAAATCCGCGAATTATTTAAACGCGGCCAAGTAAACCTGCGCTCGCGCTCCTTGGCGGAGAATTTATTCCTCAAGGTGATGCACAATTTATTGGCCTTGGCCGAAGATGCCCCTAAAGGATTTAAAGAAATCCATAAATTAAAAGAGCAGTTATCGGATATTTATTACTGCAATTTTAGTTTGTTCCAATCCCTGCCGGATGTGTGGGCGATTGACCAAATCTTCCCGGTTATTCCCATTCACCGCCTGGATGAAAAGCCCACCCGCGATGCCATCATTGCCGACATCACCTGCGACTGCGACGGCAAGATTGATAAATTCGTCGATCAATTAGGCTCCCGCCGTACCCTGCCCCTGCACGATTTAAAAGACAACGAAGAATACTATATAGGTGCCTTTTTAGTGGGCGCCTACCAGGAAACTTTAGGGGATTTACACAATTTATTTGGTGATACCAACGTGGTGAGCGTGCGCTTAACCGAAGGCGGCACCTACGAATTTGTGCATGAAATTGAGGGCGATTCCATTGCCGATGTTTTAAGTTATGTGGAATACCACCCTAAAGAAATGCAAGAGCGCTTCCGCCGCGCAGCGGAACTCGCCGTGCGCGAAGGCCGCATTACCGCTGCCGAGCGCTTAAAAATTATGAATGCATTTTCCGCCAGCATGCGCGGCTACACCTATTACGAAAAATAACCCCCAGTTCCTTCGGAGGAAATATTGATGAGCAAAGTATTAATTATTGGTGCAGGCGGCGTAGGCGGCGTAGTCACCCACAAATGCGCCCAACTGGCCGACACCTTCAGCGAAATTATTCTCGCCAGCCGCACCGAATCTAAATGCAAAGCCATAGCCGCGCAATTAAAACGCCCCATTCGCACCGCCCAGGTGGATGCGGACAACGTGGCGGAATTAACCGCCCTGTTGGAAAAAGAAAAACCCAATTTGGTGATTAACGTAGCCCTGCCCTACCAGGACTTACACATCATGGATGCCTGTTTAAATGCCGGTGTGGATTATCTTGATACCGCCAACTACGAGCCACCCAATGTGGCTAAATTTGAATACAGCTGGCAGTGGGCCTATCAGGATAAATTCAAAAATGCAGGCTTAATGGCATTATTAGGTTCCGGCTTTGACCCAGGTGTAACC
>DAOQGS010000590.1:0-2602 GCA_035338675.1 Cellvibrionaceae bacterium | reverse complement strand
AGGGCGGGCCAATTCTTCCCTCGCGGCAGGTTATGGGTATGCTGGAATTTTGGTGGCGTTTTTAGCCCGGCAAAATCCCTTAGCGGTTATTCCCTACGCCATTTTATTGGGCGGTATTCAAGCGGCTGGCGGTTTATTGCAGCGCAATCACGATTTGCCCGATGCCACTACCGGCGTGATTCAAGGCATTATTTTTATGGTGATACTTACCAGCGAAATTTTTTATGGCCGCTTTGCCTGGTTGCAATCCAAACCTCGCGCTGCATAGTTGCGCGTGTTGATTTTTAAGAGGTGATTAATGGACGCAAGTGATAACAGCCTGTGGGTGCTATTGGTGGCGGTGATTGGCGGCGCCATTCGCGTCGGCACGCCCTTTATTTTTGTCAGCCTCGGCGAGTGTTTAACGGAAAAATCCGGCCGCATTAATTTGGGGTTGGAAGGCAATTTAATTATGGGGGCTATGAGTGCCTATGCAGTTTCTTATTTAACCGGTTCGCCCTGGTTAGGTGTGCTCGCTGCCGCTGGCAGCGGCTGTATTTTAGGTGCGGTACATGCACTGTTATGCCAACACCCTAAGGTGAATGATATAGCCCTCGGTATTGCCATGATGTTATTTGCCACGGGCCTGGCATTTTTCTTCGGCAAACCCTTTATTCAACCTAGTGCGCCGCATTTGCCATCGGTAAGCTTAGGCGCTTGGAGCGATTGGCCGGTTTTAAAATCTGCCTTGGATATTAATTTATTATTTTTTGTTGGCGTGGCTTTGGCCCCTTTTATTGCCTGGTTTTTAAAATCCACTCGGCCGGGCAACCGGGTGCGCATCGCCGGAGAAAGTTCTGATGCTGCCTTGGCTATGGGGCTATCGGTTAATCGCCTGCGTTTTTTTAGCACTGTGGTGGGCGGCGCTATGGCGTCGTCGGTGGGCGGCAGTTATTTATCGCTGTTTTACCCCGGCAGTTGGAGTGAGGGGCTTTCCAGTGGGCAGGGTTTAATGGCAGTGGCTTTGGTTATTTTTGCCCGCTGGGACCCAATTAAATGCCTGTACGCGAGTTTTTTATTCGGCAGCGCGGCGGCCCTCGGCCCGGCCTTGCAATCGGTGGGTGTAACCTCCGGGTATTATTTATTTAATGCCGCGCCCTATGTGTTAACTCTGATCATTATGATTGCTACCTCCAATAATACTGGCACTATCAAAGGTATGCCGGGGGAATTTGTCAAATAACCTAAGTTTTGGAGTGACTGTTTTATGTATATTCCAGCAACGCCTTACCCATGGCCCTATAACGGCGATATTACGCCCGCTAATACCGCTTTAATTATTATCGATATGCAAATTGATTTTTGCGGCCCCGGCGGTTATGTGGCTTCCATGGGTTATGACATCAGTTTAACCCGCGCACCCATCGAGCCGATTAAAAAACTCTTAGCTCTTATGCGCGCTAAAGGTTTTTATATTATTCACACCCGCGAAGGCCACCGGCCGGATTTAGCGGATTTACCGCCTAATAAACGCTGGCGCAGCCGCCAAATGGGCGCAGGTATTGGCGATGCTGGCCCCTGCGGGCGCATATTAGTAAGAGGCGAGCCCGGCTGGAATATTATTGAAGAATTAGCCCCCTTACCTGGGGAGATAATTATTGATAAACCCGGCAAAGGCTCATTTTGCGCGACGGATTTAGATTTAATTCTGCGCACCCAGGGTATGCGCAATTTAATTATTACCGGTATCACCACCGATGTGTGTGTGAGCACCACCATGCGCGAGGCCAACGATCGCGGTTATGAATGCCTTATGGTGGAGGACTGCTGCGCCGCGACGGACCCGGCTAACCACCTGGCGGCTATTAATATGGTAAAAATGCAAGGCGGTGTATTTGGTGCCACCACGGGCAGCGCGCAATTATTGGCCCAGCTGGAGCAGCTGTAATGGCCGAATTTATTTTAGAGGCATTAAATATCAGCAAAGCCTTTGGTGGTGTGGCCGCGCTGGATGATGTAAGCCTAAAATTAAAACACCACAGCTTTCACGCATTATTAGGTGAAAATGGGGCGGGCAAAAGCACACTAGTAAAATGTATTATGGGCTACTATCAGCCCGACTCCGGCCAATTATTGTTTAATAATAGACAAGAGGTGATGTCCTCCCCGCAAGTTGCGGCGGCTAAAGGCATAGGCATGGTGTATCAGCATTTTACCCTGATCCCTAATATGTCCATTGCAGAAAACATACTGCTCTCGCGCCCGAATGTGCCGCTTGTAATCCCCTGGAAATCTGCCATAGATGAATTAACGGCAAAAATGCACGGCATGCCGTTTCAGTTTGATTTAAACCGCTATGTGCGGGATTTGTCCGTCGGTGAAAAACAAAAAGTTGAAATCACCAAACAATTATTGTTGGATTCAAAAATTCTTATTCTCGATGAGCCTACCTCAGTGTTAACCCCCACTGAAGCGGATGAAGTGCTGGGCAAGGTTTATGCGCTCACTCAGGCGGGGAAGTTAAGCGTACTTATGATTAGCCATAAATTCCGCGAAGTGATGCAGTACGCCGATACGGTGACTGTTTTGCGCAAGGGTAAATATGTGGGAACCGTTGCCACCT
>DAOQGS010000589.1:0-2604 GCA_035338675.1 Cellvibrionaceae bacterium | reverse complement strand
GGCAGATCCCGCTGCTGACGCGGCTCTTCAACCGGGTGCTGGGGGCCGATTTCATAACCGGTTTGCAGCTGCTGGGCCACGGCATCCTTGATAAAGGGCGCGCCGTTGCCAAAGAAGTTGGAGCCAAAGCCACAGGTGATATCCACAAAGCGGAAGCCGTCTATATCCCACAGGTAGGCGCCCTCCGAGCGGGCCACCACTATGGGGTAGATGATCTCTTTTAGGCTGGTGCGAAAGCCGGACACCACCCGAGGGTCCGCAAGATATGGCCGGTGGGTTTGGGCATAGGCTTTGGAGGATTTAAATTGGCTGTTGTAAGCCTCCGACAGAGCCGCCAGGTGTTTAGCCTGGGCCTCGGTCATTTCATTGCTGCGCTTAACATTGATGCGGGTGCCTGCACCAAAGGGTTTGACGGCACCGGCGGCTTTGGTGGCGGGCGCACTGGCAGACGCAACAGGTACGGGCGCAGCGCTCAGGGCGCCTAGCACCGCAGCAGGCGCCAAGGGTGCAGCTCCACCCTGGGTGAGCAACTGCAGCTGCTGCTGCATCAGGTTAAGCTGCTGTTGTACCAGGCTCAGCATACTGCCATCGGCGGCAACCGGTATTGCATTTATGGGTGCGAAATTGCTGGGCTGAGGGGCAAAAACTGCAGCCGCCAGGGGTGCTGCGGCTGCTACAGCAGGCGCCCCTGGGGCAGCCGCTTGCACTTGGGCAACCGGGCCGGGCACTGGCGCTGCCACACTGGGCAGGCCCTCCGCTTTCTGTTCGATCAAGTAATTGGCCAGGGCATCTAGGTGGTCCAGCTCGTTAAGCAACTGGCGAAAACTCACCCCCACTTTGTAGGTTTTCTTAAGCTTAATAGCCGATTGGGTGAGCAAGAGTGAGTCCAGCCCCAGTTCAAAGAAGCTGGACTTACGATCCGCGCCGTGCAGGTCCATGCCTGAAATATCGGAAAACAAAGTCTCTAGTTGAGGGATTAGGGCGTCTTTCATAAGGTCCTGCTCGCTTTGAATGGGTGAGGTACTAACGAATGCGGTGGGTTGCTCAGTAGGCGCAGAGGCGCTCACAGTAGCGACTGGGTCTGAATAGTCTTTGTGTTCAGCCGCCTGCACCAGTGCCACAGGTTTGGGCTGGGCGGTGATTTCGTGGATGCGATGGGCAAAGGGGTAAGGCGGTAAGCGGCTAAAGCGCGCCGGAGTAATCGGCAAATCCGGCCAAACCAGCGGCACATGGTACTGCCAGAGTGAGCCTAAGGCTTGGCTGAAGCCATTAACCTCTTGCTCGCCGGTTTGGGCAAGCAAAGGCACCATACGCACATCGCTACGCTCGACCAGATCAGCCAGCACCATGCCACACACAGTGCGGCCTGGCCCGGCTTCAATCACCACTAAGTTGGGCAGCTCTGCCAGGGCTTTAAGCCCATCGCTAAAGCGCACTGGTTGGCGCAGTTGGCTGGCCCAATAGTCGATGCTTTGCGCCTGATCAGCGGTGATCCACTGGCCGGTGACACAGGAGATAAACTTTAAGGCCGGTGGGTTTAACTCTACATCGGCCAGGGTCCGGGCGAACTCTCTAGCTGCTGCATCCATGGAGGGGGAATGGAAGGCGTGGGAGGTCTCCAGCCGTTTGGTTTTCATGCCCGCTGCTTTCAAGGCCGCCTCGGCGGCATCAATAGCGGCAAAGGTGCCCGCCAGGGTGCAGCTATCGGCGGTATTTACGGCGGCAATTACCGCGCCTTCCGGCAGCAACGGCTCAACCTCAGGTGCGGGCCTGCGCACGGCGAGCATGGCACCGGCCTCCTGAGCCTGCATCAGCCGCCCGCGGGTCGCCACCACTTTTAAGGCCACCGGCAGACTAAACACACCGGCGCAGGTGGCCGCCACCAGCTCGCCGATGCTGTGGCCGATGGCGCCTTGCAGGCTTACGCCCAGCTCCTTAAGGCTTTGGCTGAGGCCATAGCCGATGACAAACAGCGCCAGCTGGGTGTACTGGGTTTGGTTGAGCAGGGACTTATCCTCCCCCCACATAACCTCAGCTAAGTCAGTGCCCTGCTCTAGCAAGAGTTCAAAACAGGTCTCCAGGGCTTGGGCAAATGCGGGCACCTTGGCCATCAATTCCCGGCCCATACCCAACACCTGGCTGCCCTGGCCGGGGAAGGCCAGAATGCAGGTATCGGCTTTGAAGCCGGTGTCCTCAAAGCTCGCTTCCTGCAGAGCATGAGATAAGCCGGTGGCATTGGCCGCCCCCAGGCTTAACCTGTGGGGAAATGGCGTGCGGTGTTTTAGCAGGTAGGCCGCCAGGGCCGCAGTGTTTTTATCCGGGTTTTGCTCCAGGTAGCGGCCGTAGGTGGCGGCCAGGCGCGCAAGGCCTTCAGGGTTTTTAGCGCTCAAACAGAAGGGGATGTACTCAGGCCCTTCATAATCGGCCAGCTCATAATCCACCCCTTGCAACACCGCATGGGCGTTGGTGCCGCCGATACCAAACGAACTCACCCCCGCCAAGCGCTCAGAGGCGGCTATAGGCCAGGGGGTGAAGGCTTCGGTGACCACAAATGGGCTGGCGTCGAGGGCTAAGGCCGGGTTGGGGGTAGCAAAGTGAATGCTG
>DAOQGS010000588.1:0-2606 GCA_035338675.1 Cellvibrionaceae bacterium | reverse complement strand
CATCTTCAAAATCGGCTTTGAAGAGACTCTCCAGTGACAACAAAGTTGCCAATAAGGCGAATACCCAAATCATACCCGGTGCGAGTTTGGCGAGAAAATTTTTGTCGGGGGTAATCCCCAGCGGTACAAATACCACCACCACCAAAAAAAATAACAGTGGATTAAATAGCTCACTTTTTTGCCGTACGGCCAATAAGAGTTCGCGTTTTAAACTAGCTGCAAGGGCGTGGCTGAGGCTGTAGGTTTCAAGACTCATAAGAGGCCTCATGTCGACAGGCTTCTAAGGTCAAATTTTTTACCTGTGCAATGGCGAGGGGCTGGTGGGTGGTCAGTAACACCGTACCACCGCGTTGTACGTGATGTTGTAACTGCTGTTCTAACTGGCTAACGCCGAGTACATCTATGGCGGTGAAGGGTTCATCGAGTACCCATAGGGGCCTTTGTGAGATATACAAGCGCGCCAGTGCAACGCGCCGCAATTGCCCTGCCGACATCTCTTGGCACAGGGTGTCGGCATAATCTGCTAGGCCAACTTGGGCAAGTGCGTGTTCTACTTGCTGCTGGGGCGATCTACCTTGTTGAATGCCTGTATACCAGAGCAGGTTTTCCGCCGCAGTAAGGGATTTTTTAACGCCTGGGGTATGGCCGAGATACAAAAGGTTTTGTGAAAAATCATAAAACTGGCTCTGCCAGGAGCGCTCGTGCCAGAGGATGTCACCCTGGTAGTGGTTATATAAGCCGCAAAGACTGCGCAGTAGAGTGGTTTTCCCGGCGCCGTTAGGGCCTACAACCTGAACAATATCACCACTATCGAGGGAAAAATTGACCGGTTTAAACAGAGCTTCATCACTGCGCCAACAGGTAAATTCACTAAATCGCAGTAGACTCACGCGGTGTTCTCATCGGCCAATTAAATTGCTACTAACCTCTGCCCAGTCTCTGCTGCAGACGTAGGTGCAGGGCTAAAATTTCAGGCTAATAGCCCTGCAGGGAGATGGTACGGATTATTTACTTAAGAGGCGATTAAATCGCTTTGATTGTGCCCTTGGGAAGCACTGCCACCACAGCGTGTTTTTGAAACTTCATCTTCACGTTGTCGGCTACATCTAGGGTTAAATAGGCGTCGTCCACATCGACAATTTTGCCCAGCATGCCGCTGTTAAGTACCACTTCGTCACCCTTACTTAGGGCGCTCAGTAGTTCTTGATGCTCTTTTTGCCGTTTGCGCTGGGGGCGGATCATAAAGAAATACATCAACACAAATATTCCCACGAAGGGGAGTATTTGCAAAATGGGGTTGGGGGCAGCGGCCGCTGCAGCATCGGCGGCTTGGGCACTGGCAATAAAAAAAGACATAGGGTAATTCCAACAACTTTTTGGGGCTGCCGACTCTACAAGTTTTGCCTTGCAGGAGCAACATTATAAATAGCTGTTAGGAAGGCTAGGGCGTTTCACCTGTGGTTTTTAGGTTTAAGCGCCGCCGCCCTAGACGTAGTCGCGGAACAGTTTGCGGAAGGTGCTAGGCGAGAGCCCGGTCCAGCGTTTAAACGCATTGGTGAAGCTAGTTCGATCAGAAAAATCCAAGGCTGTGGATATGCTATCGATACTGAGTTCTTGATGGATTAGAAAACTGATGGCGTGGTGAAAGCGCACTTGGTCGCGTAGATCCGCAAAATTGATGTTGTGTTGTTGCAGGCGTCGCTGCAGGGTGCGCTTAGACAAATTTAAGTCGTCGGCAACTTCGCCTATGCTCAGGCCTAGTCGCCCGACTCTTCTCTGTAAGACTTCCAGCACCCGTGCAGGCACTCCGTAGACCTCAGGTAGAGCAGCTGATTGCTGATACTCTTCAAGGGTTTTGACTATTCCACCGGCCCCGAGGCCTTGATCGCTAATACGACGCTGCGCATGGTTGCGCTGCAGGTCGATCATGCATGCGACACCTTCTGCCAATAGTTCGAGAATTTCCAACGCCTCGGCACTGGCGGTGGATTTAGCATCGCCGCAGAAGCACAGCAGCAACTGATCGCAGGCATTCGGTGTGATCATGACCGCTGCGGTGGGCGTCCGTCCGTTGATGCGCAGCGAATGGCGGGCCAAATCCAACACAACAATGCGCTCGGAGGGGGTTGTCTCTCCGTTGGGATGCGTGAATTCTAGCGCGATTTCGTTCTCGTCTGCGGCACTTAGTGAATCCTGATACTCCAGCTGGCCGCTTGTCTCCAAGGGTTTTATAAGGTGGGCAGAGCGGGCCTGCAACAGCGCGCAACCTAAATCCAGCATCCGCTGTACACCGGGTTCAGCCGGTGCCTCGCGCACCGTTTTGACCAGATTGCGGTACATCAACCGAATTTTTTCGCCGCGGCTCAGCTGCGCTGCGTTCGCGAATTCTTCTATCGGGTGTGAGTACAGCACGTCACGTTCACTGGTGAGTACAGATTTCAAACAGTTCACCATTTAAGAAAGGCCGCAATATTTATAACAAACTGTTATTAAAAGAGCGAGCATTGCTGAATTTTAGGGTGGACAAACTAGTTCTTATTCCCGAGGCAAACCAGCTTCCCATGTGCCACGCCGTTGAATTGAATGCCATAAATTACCGAAACTAC
>DAOQGS010000587.1:0-2606 GCA_035338675.1 Cellvibrionaceae bacterium | reverse complement strand
TTCCTGATCACCCGGCCCTGGATAAAAGCGGCCAGTTCGATCGTAGTTATACCTATCACTATAAGAAAAATGACTGGCTGAAATACGCCACCCTCGGCCTACTCAGCAAAGAAGAAACCCAAGGCTTTGACTCCCAGGATATTTACAACAAACAAGACGTTAAACAACCGCCCAATTTATAAACTGCGCTTAAACACTACAGGGTTTTATTAACCCGGCGGCAATTAGTGCCGGGTTAATAATGGCGGCATGGATGCCGCACTCGGCGGTGCAAACCGCCGCGAGCTGCACTAAAGGTTTTAGCGCTGCGAAGGATAAATAGATCAGGACGATCTATTTATCTGCCGGGTTAATAAGCCCTGTAGTGTTCCGGTTTAATTGCGCGCCCAATAGCGATTAGATAGACGCTCAAACAGCGCATTAAACAATCCATCCGCAAACACTTGGCTGGAAAATCCCATCTTCTGGGCCAGCGTCTTTTTCGTCTCATAAGCGATCAAGAAAATATCCGCCGCAGGGTGTAAACCCGTCAGATATTCATCACTGGTGCTCAAGCCATCGATTAATTGGCTATCCAGAGCGCGGCTGCCAAACCAAACTTCACCGGTTGCCACTTGGTTAATATCCAATTGCGGCCTATTGGCAATAATAAATTCCTTAAATAACTCGTGGGTTTCTTCTAAATCCTGTTGGAATTTTTGGCGGCCTTTTTCGGTGTTTTCACCCAATACAGTTAGAGTGCGTTTATATTCACCGGCGGTGAGCATTTCATAGTCGATATCGTTTTTCTTCAACACGCGATGAAAATTCGGCAGGCTCGCCACCACGCCAATTGAGCCTATAACCGCAAAAGGCGCGGCAAGAATTTTATTGGCCACACAGGCCATCATATAACCGCCGCTCGCCGCCACCTTATCAACGCAAATAGTGAGGGGAATATTGCGGGCGCGGATACGCGCTAACTGGCTGGAGGCGAATCCATAGCTGTGCACCATGCCGCCTTGGCTTTCTAACCGCACCACCACCTCATCCTGGGGGCGGGCTTGGGATAAAATACTGGTGACTGTGTGGCGCAGGCCTTCAGCGGCCGAGGCTTTAATATCGCCGTCAAAATCCACCACAAACACCCGTTTTTTATCGCTCTCGTCACTGGCGTCTACCGATTTTTTCGCTTTGCTGGCTTCTTTTTCCCGCTTTTTGCGGTTTTTCTTTTCTGCCTTTTTTTCTTCTTTAAAAGCTTTTTCGTCCAATAATTCAACCCGCAATGCGTCGGCCAAATCCTCAAACTCTTCATTGAGTTTGGTCACCGTTACACTGCCTTTATCGGGCCGGCTGCGTTTAGCGCCCATGGCCACCATAAACGAAATCACCACAATAAACGCCACCACCCAGGTAATTGTTTTGGCAAAAAACAACCCGTAATTGGATAAAAATTCCAAGCCATCGCTCCTCAAACAAAATTAATTTCTGTGCAGATCAACACCTGCCACGCTACACGCCGCACCATGGCCGTAAAAGCCAATACATCAGTGGGGGTGCGTGGGGCATTCTAAAGACTTTGTAACTATTCAGCACACCTTATTACCCTCTTAAGCGCGGGCGGCAAATTAAGGCAGATTTAGCCAGTCGGCAGAATCGATTCGCGGTACAGTGGTGATGAATACAGGTTATTGCAGACCGTCAAAAAGAGGGACCTTTTTGACGAGCCTACACGGAAGTATTCACGGCGTGTCTGCAATAACCTGTATTTATTACTGCGGCGGAATGACTTAGGGCTCACAACACCCACGCATTCGCCTGGTGATTTCTATTTGGCACGAGAATCACGTCCAACTACAGCAAAGGGTGCTGAGAATAGTTACAAGACTTTAACGGCAAAGGCCCAACCTTCAGGGGCTGAGCTAATACAGCTAAGCGAACCCGCGTTCATGTAAAAAAGCGCGGATCAATTTACCGGCAATGGAAACATTCGAGGGGATATCCGGCAAACGCTCGGGGTGAAACCAAGCCGCGTGGAGGATTTCGCTGGCATCCGGTGCTATCTCGCCACTTTGGTATTCGGCGAAAAACCCTAGCATCAGCTGACTGGGATAGGGCCAGGGCTGGCTGGAGACATAACGAACCTGCTGGATACGAATGCCGACCTCCTCAAACACCTCGCGGGCAAAGGCCTCTTCAGCACTTTCACCAGCCTCAATAAAACCGGCCAACAGGGAATAGCGGCCCACTTTGTGGCGGTGATGGCTGGCCAGTAACAACTCATCACCACGGCTGACCAAACCGATTACACAGGGGGAGATGCGCGGGTAGAAACTCGCGCCGCAGCTGGGGCAGTGGCAGCACAGCTCAGTGCTGGACATTTCAGTTGCCGTGCCACAGCGGCCACAAAAGCGGTGCATTTGCCGCCAGTGCAACAGTTGCATGGCGCGGGAGCCCAGGGCAAATTCTGCGGGAGCCAATATATCGGCCAGGCTGCGCAGGCTTGCGGTGTCCGCAGAAGTAACCTCATCCTCCTGCAACCATACAGGTTCACCGCACCAATGGCCCAGATAGATCAACTCGGCATCCTCTGCGCGTGGATGGGGGCTCAACACACTAGCAATGCC
>DAOQGS010000586.1:0-2608 GCA_035338675.1 Cellvibrionaceae bacterium | reverse complement strand
ATAACTTTTTGCTCCTGGGTGCCTTTGCTGGCCCAATAAAAATAACCGGGGCGTTTAATGACAAAATCGCCTTGGGTTTTTTGCACCAGAGTGCCGTTT
Organism: Cellvibrionaceae bacterium; assembly: GCA_035338675.1. Classification (GTDB taxonomy): domain Bacteria; phylum Pseudomonadota; class Gammaproteobacteria; order Pseudomonadales; family Cellvibrionaceae; genus CAMCXE01. The sequence continues at coordinate 2,509 of DAOQGS010000586.1, read as the reverse complement.
TTATCGGTAATAGTTTGCGCGTAATCGCCTTTTAGGCTGTCGATGGCCTGTAATTGGCTGATTAATTTGGCGCTGGCATCGGCGGCCCAGCTGGAGCAGGCGCAGGCGGCAAGATAGAGGGCTAACAGAATTCGCATAGGGTTTCCAATCTGAGATAAAACGGCTTAAGCCGTGGATTTATAAATTAGTAGCGGCTAGGGCCGCCGGGGGGAATCACTTCGCGGTTGCCGTTGTGGCCCTGAGCAGTTACCACACCGGCAGCTTCCATTTGGTCGATTAAACGGGCGGCGCGATTGTAGCCGATTCGCAATTTGCGCTGTACCGCTGAAATACTGGCCTTGCGGGACTCCAACACAAAGGCCACGGCCTCGTCGTAGAGGGCGTCCGACTCCCCATCGCCACCGCCCTCACCTTCTTCGCTGTAACCGGGTACCTGAATTGATTCGGTGGATTCGCTGAAGATATCTTCCAAATAATTCGGCTGGCCGCGTTTTTTCCAATCCGCCACCACCTTGTGCACTTCGTGGTCGTCCACAAAGGCGCCGTGGATGCGCACCGGCAGGCTGGTGCCCGGCGCTAAATAGAGCATATCGCCGTGGCCCAGTAACTGGTCGGCGCCGCCCTGGTCGAGGATGGTACGGGAGTCAATTTTGCTCGATACCTGGAAGGCAATGCGCGTAGGCACGTTGGCTTTAATCAGGCCGGTAATCACATCCACCGAGGGCCGCTGGGTGGCGAGGATCATATGGATACCGGCGGCCCGCGCCTTTTGAGCGATACGGGCGATCAACTGCTCCACCTTTTTACCCACGATCATCATCATGTCGGCAAATTCGTCGATCACCACCACAATAAACGGCAATTGTCCCAGTTCATCCGGCTCGCTCTGGCCGATACCGCTTTCATCGGGCCGCCAGAGCGGGTCCAAAATTGGCTCGCCTGCGCGCTGGGCATCGAGGATTTTTTTGTTGTAACCGGCCAGGTTGCGCACCCCCAAGGCGGCCATCAAACGGTAGCGGCGCTCCATCTCACCCACACACCAGCGCAGGCCAGTGGCGGCGTCTTTCATGTCGGTAATCACCGGTGCCAACAAATGAGGGATGCCTTCATACACGGACAGCTCCAACATTTTTGGGTCCACCAGCATCAGGCGCACTTCTTCTGGGGAGGCTTTGTAGAGGATGCTCAGCAGCATCACATTCACCCCCACGGATTTACCCGAACCCGTGGTGCCCGCCACCAGCAGGTGGGGCATTTTGGCTAGGTCCGCAATCATGGGCTGGCCGGAAATATCGTGGCCGAGGGCCATAGTGAGGGGGGATTTGGACTTATCGTATAGCGAAGAGGCAATCACTTCCGACAGGCGCACCATCTGCCGCTCTTCGTTGGGAATTTCAATGCCCACCACGGATTTACCCTGAATCACCTCCACCACCCGCACGCTAATTACAGCGAGGGAGCGGGCAAGGTCCTTGGCGAGGTTAGTAATACGGCTGACCTTAACACCGGGGGCGGGTTGGATTTCAAAGCGGGTGACCACTGGCCCAGGCAGCACCTCCACCACTTGGGCGGCTATGCCGAAGTCCTTGAGCTTGGCCTCCAACTGGCGGGACATATAGGTGATGGACTCTTCCGAATAACCTTTCTTAGCACCGGGGGATGGCGGGTCTAACAGGGTAATGGAGGGCAACTCTCCTTCCACCGGCTCATCAAACAGCGCCTGTTGTTTATCCCGCTCCACTCGGGGGCTGAGGGTTACCGGTTTGGGCAGCTTGGTGACGACTTTAATTTTGCGCTCGCCAGCGTCATCCGCCGGACTAGTCTCGTCGGCATAGGCCGGTTTGGGGGTGAATTTAACGGCGGTGGCTGCAGCGACTGGCTGGGGCTTGGCGTCGGGCGCATTAGAAGCCAGCGCATTGGCAGCCGGTTGCGATTTGCCGTCCGGCAGGGCGGCAGGCGCCTCAGGTTTATCCTGTTTGTGGGGTAAGGCGTCATTAATTTTGTGGGCCAGCTGGACAGCTTTCTCCCGAGCTTTCGCCACCATGAGGGGTTTTAATTCGACGGTCTGCGGCGAAAGGGCCTCAGGCGCTAAACGCGCCACCGCTTTGCGGCGCAGCAGCGCCATCAAACGATCCCAACCAGCGAGGGTCAGGCCGCCGATTTTCTCCAGCACCGCAAACCAAGATATATCGATAAAAATCGTTAAGCCAAACAGGCAGAGGGCGAATAACACCACCACACCGCCGATCTCCCCAAAGGAGTGATCCGCCACCTGGGCGATGCTGGCGCCGAGTATGCCGCCGTCGGAAAACGGCATATCGCTGCTGTGGGTGCCCTGGTGTTGCACCGTAAGCCCCGTGGAGGCCACCATCACCAAACACAGGCCGACAAACCGCAGGCCCAGCAGCACAGGGTCAATCAATTGCTGCTCCCGATTGCGCAGCAGCAGGCCCACTTGATAGCCCAGCATAATCGGGAACAAAAAGGCCATGAGACCAAAAAGGGAGAA